>CAIWSO010000378.1 GCA_903915315.1 uncultured Spartobacteria bacterium
GCCGGCGAGTATGTGCCGGTGTTCGAATCCGCTTGGACTCTACCCAGCGTCGAGACCGTCACGCCTGTTCGCTTGGTGCGCCAATTTTCCAACAAGGGTGCCACGGGATACCGCCAGATCAGCGAGGCGAAAATCTTTCCGCGATTCCAAAAGCCCGATCTCGCCGCGCACAAGATCGCAGTGGTCGGCGAGCCACTCCAGAAGCTGCTCGGCGGCGCGGGCATCCCGCTGAAGGATGCCGGTATCATCGTGGCCGAGTCATTCGATCCGGCTTGGGAAGCTCTCGTGGAAAAGGGTGCGCGGGTTTTGGTGCAACCCGTCGGCCCTGGAAAAAGCTCCGGGGTTTTGAGCCACCTCTCCATCCTGCCTGCCGGAGACCAATCGCAATTTCAGGGCCCCGTCTCGGGGCATCGTCTGCCCGACGGATTGACCCTTCGCCACGGCACTCCGGGGAATGAGTCGACAACGATTGGCGGTAAGAAATATCTCCTCCAGAGCCCGCAACCTCGCTCTTGGACGGCTTTCGAATTCGATGGCGTGTTGGATTTTTCGAACGCCGGTCGCGTTTTGATGAGCTACGGGCTGTGGAAAGATCCCGGGACGGACGGCTACGCCAAACAATGGGAGAATGCCGGCGGTGCTCCATTTTATAAAAAATCCGTGCGGCTTGTGTTGGAGGATGCTTCCGGAAACTGGTTCGTCTCTGACAAGAAGGATGCGCTGGCGATCGAACGCCCGAAGCCGACGCCATTCAAGGGCACAATTGCTTTCGATTGCCTGAAAATGTCATGGCAGCCTGTGCGTCTCGAGCCGACCGGACTGGTCGAAACAGGGGGGAATGTGAAGCCCGATATGTCGCAAATCTCGGGTGTGGGATTCGTGTTCGACGAAAGCAATCCCGGCGCGCAGATGCAATTTGAAGGCCTCGATCTCGCTGGGGGCGCGGGCCCTTCCGTGTTTGTTCAACCGGGCGGAGTGGCCCACAGGTTGCTGGATGGGCTTGGGCAGGAGGATTTCTCGTTCTGGCGCGGGGGTAGCTCGTCGTCGCGATGGGATTTGCCCGCTGCTCGGAATGCGCGACGAATCCTCTTTGGAAATAAGGACGGGCTCGGTTCCGCCTTGCAGGAAGTCTTCCTTGGTCGCGGAGTGGTGCTCGAGAGCGCCTTGAAACTGGACGACCTGCGGGAGCCCGCCGCCGGATTCCTCCTCGATCGCATGGTCGATTATCTAGCGGATTACCAACCCGCCAAAAGCACACGCCCCCTCGTTGTTGTTGGCGACGACAGCCTGTTGAAATGGCTCCAGAATCTCGGCGCGGACGCCACCGCCGCAAAGCCGGGCAAAGCCTTCGCGCCTGGGGAGATCGTTGTTGTCGATGCCCGAGCATCAAAATCCTTTGAAGGAAATGAAGACGCCCTCGCTGCTCATCTCAAAGCAAGTGGCACCGTGATCTTCTCGCAAGTGACTCCGGAGACGATCGGTGCCGTAGCAAAGCTCGTCCGCAAGCCCCTGCGACTCACCGATCCCTTCTTCGGTCAGCGCGCCTATTGCATCAAGGCCCCGGTCTCTTGGACTAGGATTGATACGCCCCACCAGTGGGTGGACTACTACGACGGCGTTCTCGTTCCGTATCCTTTCGAGCCGAACTACAGCCCGCTCTTAGCCGGCATGGCAAACATCGACCTCGAGTGGAATGGAAAGCCGATGTTCAAAAACGGCATCGAGATCGAAGGGATGAATCCCGTCTCGCCGGGCAAAGACCACCAAGTCCTCATCAGCAATTGGCACATCGGCTCCGAGTCCACCAACAATCTTTACGGAGAAATGCTCAATGGGGTTCGCGACCTGCGGCAGAACACCTGGTTCGTCAATCGCGATCCCGTGTTGCTCGAGGTCACTGCGAATGGCGGGCGCGCCTTGATTTCGCAGCTCGACCTGCCCGCTGGGGGAGAAAAATCCCGCCGCGTCATGCAGACCCTCCTCACGAACCTCGGTGTCCCATTTGGCGGTGCGTCGCCGATGCCTGCGGAGAAAGCCTACGCCGCCGGCGGGCGCGAGGATCAACTTAAGAGGCTCGCTGCTCACGACGCACGAATTGCCCCGGCCAAGCGCCAGTTCTATGGCGCCCCGAATCCCATGCCCGACTTCCTCGTTGGCACGAACATCGGCGGAAGCAAAACCGCTGCGGCACTGCCTCTCATGGGCTTCTTCGGCGATTCCGTCACACTCGGACTCGCTGGGCCCTTGACCCAAAAGCTCAAAGAGGTCGTGCGGATGGACAAGCCCGCTGTGTTGAGCCGTTCCAGTCTTGCGGCAGGGGAGGCGAAGGCCGCCATCGGCGATAAGAAATTCTCCCGCGTGGTGTTCACTCTCGGAGAGTCCGATCTCGATTCGGAAATCTCCGACGCGGACTTCCTCAAAAATCTGGAGGCGCTATGGAAGACGCTCGCTGCGTCATCTGAGAAGCTTTACTGGGTCCCGATCCCCTCGGCATCCCATCCCGGAGACGCGAAGCGTGCGAACAGGGCCAAGCATCTCAATCAAATCTCGGAGCAATTCTTCGAGGGTAAGGATGTCTATAAGGTTCCTTTCATCTACTCGAAGGCTGCAGAACTGCCCCCAGGCTATGTCTCGGGCCAAGGCAAAGCCTTCCAAACCACCGAGGCGCAGGCGATCGCGGATCGGTTGGGCGAGGCAGTTATTTCCTTCGGTGCTCAGTGACCCAATCACCTTGTCGCTTTTCTCGCTGCTTCTCGGTGAAGGTGCCCTGGCAGGCGAAAAACTCAAACAGCGGGAAACAAAAATGCGTCAATACGCGGGACTGATACCAAAAGCAGCTTGCTTTTGGATTTTAGGAGAGGGGCACAGCGCGTCCCGCCTGTGTGCTGCGGTCTGCTCCCTTGGTTCCGATGGGCAGGGTGCGAGAAAGTAGACCATTCTCCACACGGCCGAGACGGCCATGCCCCCTTCTTTTGCGCTGCAAAGTCTAATTTCAAAGGGACAATGGTATGCCCCCCCACGGCCAGTCTCGGCGGGCTGTCAGGAGA
>CAIWSO010000379.1 GCA_903915315.1 uncultured Spartobacteria bacterium
GAGCACGAGCGCCTCACCTACCGCTACCAAGGCCGCGACTTCCGGCTCACCGATGTCCACGGCCACATCGTCCGCGACATCTTGGCGTAATCGTTTTCTAGTTTCTGATGACTGCATCCTCCTGCACCTCGAAATTTACTCCATCAACCAACTTCGCACCTACTCCTGCACGCTCGCACCAACTGCCCTGCCCAACCCATGAAGAAGCCCGCGATCTGTTGTTTTCTTCTCCTCCTCGCCACGCTTCTGCCGCTTGGCGCCGCGGAACCCTCCCGCGAGCGTCTGTCCTTTGACCAAATTAGGAAAAGTTCAAAATCAAGATTGACATATCACTCTGAATACATGTGTATGCATGTATGAGGACAACGCTGATACTTGATGATCAACTTTTTCGACGCGCGAAGCGAGAGGCAGGGGACAAGGGATCGACTCTGAGTGAACTGGTAAATACGGCACTACGGAGTTATTTTTTTTCTAATAAGAAGTCCGAGCCCAATCACGCGGATTTCAAAATGCCCGTTTACGGCGAGTTGGTTCATTTTCACCAAACTGCAGAGCAGTTGGCTGAGCTAAGAGATGAGGGGAGGTGACTTGCGATGAAAATGCCCGATGTCAACATTCTGGTTTACGCCCACCGTCGAGAGGATCCCAGCCATGAATTCTATCGCGCGTGGGTCGAGCGCTTGGCTAATGGAAAAGAACCCTTTGCCTTGTCGGCACTCGTCGCTGTTGCCTTCGTTCGCATCGTGACCCATCCGCGATTTTCTCCTGCTCCCACGCCTCTTCATCAGGCGCTCGCTGTGATTGACTCCTTGGCAACATTGAAGAATTGCCATTGGATCTTCCCGGGCGAAAACCATTGGAAATTGGTTAAAGAATTCTGTGCTGCTGCGACTGCACAAGGGAAGCTGGTAGCCGATGCCCAGCATGCGGCTGTAGCTCTAGAGAATGGTTGCACATGGGTAACTCGTGATGCGGATTTTGAGGTATTTCGCTCGACCGGTCTGCGCCTTGAGATACTCCAACCCGAGTGAACTTGATGCAATTGTTATGGGGAGGATTTACAGGATAGCAAATTGGAAGGCTGGCTGGGTTTTCAGGCCGCGCTTTCATTTGCCGATGAATCGTCCGTTATTTTGCGGAAGCGCAGTGGCGGGATTCCATAAACCGCAATGAATCTCTTGGTGAAATGACTCTGGTCGTAAAAGCCATACTCGAGGCCGATCTCTCCAATCGATTTCGTGGTGGCGAGCAGATCCTTTCGGGCCTGTCTGAGCCGCACCTGGAGATGGAAGGCAGAAGGCGTCATGCGGAAGAGTTTTTTGAACTTTCGCTCGAATTTGCTCGGGGACATTCCCTGCCTGGCTGCCAGGGTGGGAAGGTCGAATCGTTCGCGGCAGAAGCACTCGATATGATCGATCGTTTTAGCGAACTCATTCATCTCGCTGGATTGCACCGAGGTCTCCAAGAGATTTCTCGCGATGCCGGCCAAGCCCAGTATGCGCCCGTCGGCCGAAAGTAGCGGAAATTTCGTTGTCATGATCAAGGCGCTATTCGATTTGCCGAGAGGCATGGGCTCGATTTGATTTTCCAATTTCACGCCTGTCTCCACGACTTTCCGATCATCGTGCATATACAATTGTGCGCGCTTTTTTGGGAAAAAATCCAAGTCGGTTTTGCCCAAAAGATCGTTCAGATCCGAAAGACCGCAGAGCTTGAGAAAGGCAGGGTTGGCGGCGATGAATCTTCCAGCCTTGTCCTTCGCAAAAAACCACACATCGGGGAGGTAGGCGAAGGCCGTGGTTGCAGCTGCCAGCAGTGCTTTCAATTCGGAGGTGGGGGAGGGGGGCTTTGTTTTCAAGTGTCGAATAAATACAAAAAATAAACGATAAAATACAAGACACATTCACGGTGATGGATTAGAACTTTTCATCATCTACCCCCCCTTCGTTTCCGAACTCTCACGTACAAACCATGAATCAAGAGCAAACAACCGAATCAAAACTACCCTGCGATCTAGGCGCCACTTTGGGCGTTCTTCTTCTCCGAATCTGGCTTGCCCTGCGGGCCATTGTCGCTGGGCTCGAAAAATATGCGGGCACGACAGTTTCCGACAAATCCGTGATGATCGACGGGGCGGTGAATTCCTACGGACTCACTGATGCCACGGCGACGAAAGTGTATGGTTTCGCCTATTATCACGGGGTGCCCAAAGCGCTGATGGAAAAATTTGCGTCCGAACCGCTCCTGCCCGAGCCGGCCTTGAAACTCTACGACGTCATTCTCGGGCCGTCCTTGATTCTCCTAGGGTTGGCCCTCCTTGTTGGTTTTGCTACCCGTTTCACGCTTTTCGCGATGGGATTGCTCTACGCCAGCTTGACCTTCGGCCTGATCCTCATCAACGAAAACTCCGGCGTGGCCTGGTTGGGCATCCACATCACGGTGATCGCGCTCATGCTTTTTTACTCCAAATACAATAAATTCGAACTCACTAGCCGATGGAAAATCTGACCTCCTTGGATAATGCTGGCATAACCCGGCGAAGCTTCTTGCATAAAAGCGTGCTCGCCGGTGCGGGACTCGTGCTTGGCGCACCCTCGATCCTCAAAGCGGTCGGCGGCGCCGAGGCCCCGTCGAACATGATTAACGTGGGCTTCATCGGCTGCGGCAAACAGCACGAAGTCGTTTTCAATGCGATGGTGAACATTCCAGGCCTTCGCTACACCGCCGTCTGCGATATCATGAAGGACCGCGTGGGCGCTGCCTATGGCCGCATCCGCTCCCGCTTCGGCTACGACCCGAAACGCTACATCGACGCCGCCGACATGCTCGAGAAGGAGAAGGATCTCGACGCCGTGATCGTGACAACCCCGGATTTCTGGCACGCCCCGCACACGGTCATGTCCTTGCAAGCTGGCAAGCATGTCTATTGCGAGAAAATGATGTCCAATAGCCTTGAGGGCGCGCGTTCGATGGTCAAAGCGATGGATGAAACCGGCAAGCTCTGCCAGATCGGCCACCAGCGCCGCAGCAACCCCCGCTACATTTACACGCTCAAAGAACTCATCCAACGCCACAAAATCTGCGGCCGGATCATCAATGCCAACGCGCACTGGAACCGCGCGGTCAGCTCCTCCCGCGATATCACAGTTCCTGCTAAAATTCTTCCCAACAAGGAAACGCTTCTCAAATACGGTTACGGCCGGCCCAATGAGAATTTGTCGGATGAGGAACTCCAGCGCCGCTTTCTCAACTGGCGCCTTTACAAAGACCTCTCTGGCGGGCCGATCTCCGACCTCGGTGCTCACCAGATCGACATCTTCAACTGGTTCTTCGGCGGTCCGCCAAAGTCTGTGATCGCCTCGGGCGGTTGCGACTACTTCAAAGACCGCGAGCATTTCGACAATGTCATGTGCATTTTCGACTACGACACGCCGGAAGGCGGGGCGAGGGCATTCTACCAAGTTCTCACCACCACCAGCGCGGGTGGCGGCTACGCCGAATCGTTCATGGGCACGGAAGGCACCATCGAAATCTCCGAACGCTCTGCCTACACGAAAATCTACCGGGAGTCCGGATCGGCCCCGAGTTGGGATCCGCTCGTGCAGCAAGGTTGGCTCAAAAAAGCATCTGCCCCCGCCGCCGCAGCCGACTCTTCCGATGCCATTGCTTCCTACGCCTCGGCGGCTCCCGAAGGTTTCGAGCTTCCGGGCGATTTGAACCTACCGCCCCACCAACCCCACTTGGCGAATTTTTTCGCTGCCATCCGAGGCGAAGCCAAACTCAACTGTGATGCCCGCGAGGCCCTTGAGTCCGAGGCCCCGATTTATTGGGTCAATCCCGCCGCCGAACGCAACGAAATCATCAAGCTCACCGAAGAACACCTCCACACATGAAAACACCAACACTCCTAACCCTTATCGCTATGGCCCTCGTTCCGCTCGCACAAGCGGCCGATACCATTCCGCTCACCACCACGATCCCGCCCGAGAAAATCGAAGGCACTCCGATTGAGATCAAAGTGCCCAACCTGAAACCTGCCGCTTCGAAGGCCCCTGAAATCCA
>CAIWSO010000380.1 GCA_903915315.1 uncultured Spartobacteria bacterium
CAACTTCGGCCCAATTTTCACGTTCGCGACTGCGCCGAACTCTATGTGAAATGCCTCGCCCTGCCTGACGCTCAGATTGACGGCAAAGTCTTCAATGCCGGTTACCAAAATCTCTCCCTCGACGCCATCGCCGAGAAGGTCCGCGAAGTCGTCGGCAGTCAAGTCGAAATTGCCCATACCCCCACAGATGACAACCGTTCCTACCATATTTCCTCGGATAAAATCCTCCGCGAACTCGGCTACTCACCCCGTTTCACCATCGAAGATGCGATTCGCGAACTGACCGAAGCCTTCCGCGCCGGAAAAGTCGCCAACCCGCTCACCAATCCGCTTTATTTTAACATTAAACGCATGCAGGAAGTGCATTTGAAATAAAAACTTCTATTTGATTCATGCATCCATTCGTGTATACATGAACTCATGAAAACGATCACGCTAGATGATGTTGCTTATTTGCGCTTGAAATCATGGAAGCGTATTCCTAGTGAATCTTTTTCATCGGTTGTGAAGCGGGTTTTACCCGAACCAGGAACGCTGGGGGCTCTCCTTAATTTTGTTGAGACGCATCAGACCCGTTCCCTTTCATCAAATATACTGCTTGAGGAATCTGTCGAAGATCGGTCCAGCGCGAAGGAAGATCCATGGATCTAATTGCCGACACATCCTATTTGATCGGACTCTGGCGAGGTCAGTCTTGGGCTACCTCCTATGCGGTTGCAAATCCATCTAAATGCCTTGGAATTCCATGGATCGTTCTTGGCGAGTTCTGGCATGGTTCAATTCGCGCTGGCCATGATTCCAAGATGGTCAGTGAGTTCCTTGCCGTTGGCCTTCCGCTCATAGATCCTGCCCCTGTTATTCCAGTTTATGCTCAAATTTGCTCCAAGCTACAATCTGACCCTGTTTATAAATTAATCGGCCAAAATGATCTTTGGATTGCTTCAGTCGCGGTCGCGCTTAATAAACCTCTTCTCACACGCAATAGCCGTCATTTTAACAGCATCCCAGACATCCGATTAGAGGTTCTTCAACCATGAACTCTGATCTCGAAACCCACGCCAGAGAAATCCGCTACCGCCTCATTCGCATGTCGCATGAGGCCCAAAGCGCTCACCTTGCCGGTGCGCTTTCCTGCGAACCGCATTCAGCATCCAAGGTTTATTTGAAGTAGCGAAAACGAGATCGGTTTCTGAAAAAAATCTACGCCGTAGATGTTTTTGAAAAATGACTATTCCGTCATTGCGCTTCTGATGGCGGAAGAAATTTCAGCTTCGTCTGGATAGTAAGCTTTTTCTAGCGTCATACTCATGGGCGTGTGGCTATCGGGGTGGGTGACGCGCACGGGATTGCTGAGCAAAATTCTACCAAGTGACTCGGAAACGGTGGCTATAATCTCCGAAGCGGCCCCAAAGGAATGCCAGCCAGGATCAGCTACAACTAGTCGCTTCGTTTTTGAAACCGATTCCAAGATGGTTTCCCGATCCAGAGGGCTGAGTGTGCGGGGATCTACCACCTCCACATTGATTCCCTCAAGACGGAGTCTGTCTGCGGAACGCATGGCTGGAGGTACCATCGCCCCGATCGCTACTAATGTCACATCCGAGCCCTTCTGACGAATAAGTGCCTTTCCAAAGCGCACGCGATAGGGGGACTCAGGAACATGTTCTCGCATCGAAAAAAGTCCGCGGCCTTCAATAATGATGGCGGGATCCTCGCTGAATATACTCTCCAGCAGGAGGCCCTTTGCATCGAAGGCAGTGGCTGGCATTGCAACTCTTAAGCCGGGCAAATGCGCAAACCATGAATGGAGACTTTTTGAGTGTTGAGGACCCTGGCCCCAGCCTTTGCCTACAATCGCCCGGATCGTAACCCTTGCGGAAGATTTGCCATTCGATTTAAACCGCCAGAGTGCCAACCAATTTGTGATTGCATCCAATGAGTAAAGCATGAAATCCAACCGCTGATGGCAAATCACAGGTCGTAAGCCGGTGAGCGAGGCCCCAAGTGCTGCCGCTGTCATGAGATTCTCAGAAACGGGATAGTCCTGAACTCTGTCCCGACCATGTTTCTCAGCTAACCCCGTAGTTGTACCAAAAATACCGGAAGGCGTATCGACTAACTGACCAAGGACAATCACATCTGGACTTAAACCCATCGCTTGATCGGTGGCCTCTCGAATAGCTTCTGCGTAGGAGATTTCTCGTTCCATTTGAGATTTTAGTAAGGTGCAAGTTTCGCTTCGTTTTGGAGCGGATTGAATTTTGTCGAGTCCTCATCGCCAAGCAATGCATCGGCGAGCGGACTTTCACTGCCAAAGTTCAAGGCATTCCAATCTGAAACCTCGGGGAAGTCGCTGGACTTTGCGAAATCGAAGCAATCAGCAATTTCTTGCGAGATCTTTTTTTCTTGGACGGCAATCGTTGCCTCATCCATCCATCCAGCTTCAAAAAGTTTCTCCTGCAAAAGGCGGATCGCACAGTTGCGTTTCCAGAAATCCATTTCTTCCGTCGGGCGATATTTATTGAATCCATCATCCTCTGGGCCGACATGGCTATTCCATCGATAAGTGTAGGATTCAACAAGGGCCGGTCCATCGCCGTCTCTCAACCGCTCGATTTCCCCCTTGAGGGTCTTCCAGACTAGTGGAGCATCATTTCCAAAAATCTTTGTCGACCGCACACCGAATGCTTGGACACGTTCAGAAATATTATCAGCATTCTGTCTTTTCAGTTGGTCGGAGAAGGTCGCGTAGCGGTTATTTTCTACAACAAAGAGCAAAGGAAGTTTTTTGGCGCCGGCATGGTTGACCGCTTCCCAGAATGCCCCTTCGTCTGTCGCCCCTTCACCAAATCCGGCTACGCTAATCTGCGATTTCTTTTGCAGTTGAAAACCAAAGGCTGCACCTGCCGCGATGCTCACAGCTCCAGAAAGGATGGCCCCACTATAAAAATGCGATGCAGGGTGCGAAATGTCCTGTGAGCCCGCCAATCCTCCGCTTGCGCCGGTCTTGCGTCCGTAAATCTCAGCGAAAAGCTCGCGGATGGGAGCGCCCTTAGCGAAGTAGTATCCGTGAGAGCGATGGTGACTGAAAAGAAAATCATCGGAGTTCAGAAGCAATGAAAGCGCGGATGGGACAGCCTCCTGGCCAATGCAGAAATGGATGGGGCATCGCATTTCATCAGCGGGATGGTATTCCTCATGGAGGGCTTCCTCGATCCGGCGCAATCGAAGCATCTGCCTGTAAAGTTCGAC
>CAIWSO010000381.1 GCA_903915315.1 uncultured Spartobacteria bacterium
GGATTGCTCGGCTCGACTGGTTTTGTCCAAGTCGATGAAAGATTTGCGGCCCATTCAAGCGCCCGCTATTTTCCTTGGGTTGAATGAACTCTTTTGAACCCAAACTGCAGGCCGATTGGAGTCATCTGGACGAGGCCAATAATCCCGCAATGGTCGATGTTTCTGCAAAGGCATTCAGTCTCCGAACCGCGACGGCCTTGGCTGAAATGTGGCTCCCTCCCGAGGTTGCCTCGCGCTTGATCGAGGGCGAGATCCAAGCTCCGAAAGGCCCAGTTTTCCACACCGCGATCATCGCCGGCACTATGGCGGCCAAACAAACTTCGAACCTCATACCATTCTGCCATCCCCTTCCGCTTGAGGGTATCCACATTTCCATTCAAGCGCGGAACGGAGGGCTTCTTGAAATCAAAGCCGAGGCAAAAGTGACCTATAAAACCGGCGTCGAAATGGAGGCCCTCACCGCAGCGACCGTGGCGGCGCTCACTGTTTACGACATGTGCAAGGTGTTTTCACATGCGATGGAAATACGCAATGTCCGTCTCGTCGAAAAACAGGGTGGCAAAAGCGACTACCAGACCAACGCATGAAGTCCCCGCTTTTTGGCTTGTTGCTGGCGGGAGGGCGTAGCACCCGCATGGGTCGCGACAAGGCCTCGCTGGTCATTGGCGCGGATGGATTGAATCAAGGCCAGCGGGCTGTTCAAGGGCTTTTGCCGGTTTGTCAAAAAGTCTTTCTCTCGCTGCGTGACGCTCAGACAGCTCCCGAGGGTTGCGAGCATCTCGAAATCGTTCGCGACAATCCAAGCATCTCTGGTCCGCTTGCCGGCATCCTTGCCGCTTTCGAGCGGGAGCCCGATGCCGCCTGGCTGGTCATGGCTTGCGACCTGCCTTTTGTAACCCCCGACGTTCTCGCTCAACTCGTCCATGCGCGTAGCGATGGGACCGACTTCATCGCCTACGCCAGCGCAACGGATGGATTGCCCGAACCGCTCTGCGCGATTTACGAGCCCGGCTCGCGGGCCGTTTTGAAAAGGCACGCGGATCGAAATCACCTCTGCCCGCGTCACATCATGGTCGAAGAGCATGTGACGCTTCTGGAGTTGCCGCCATCCTGCCGCCGCGCCCTTGAGAACATGAACACGCCCGAAGACATCGCGGTTGCTACGGGAGAAAAGCAGATCCACATCGGCTGGTTCGGCGCGCTGGCCGAAGAGCGTGGCTGTCGCGAGGAAACCGTTGTTAGCTCGGCGCCATCAGCAGGGGCTTTTTTGGAAGAGCTCGCGAGTCATCTCAAATTTTCAGGTCTTCGCGGCCATGTGCGAATCGCTGTGAATGACGAATTCGCCCAACCCGACCACCCTCTTCGCACGGGCGACAAGGTGGTTTTTCTGAGGCCTTTTTCGGGAGGTTGATCCATGTCGTTTCTCATTAATTCCCACCCCATCGAGTTTGAGTCCTTGCGTGAGTCCCTCACATCACCGGATTGCGGCGGATTTGTTTTTTTTGAAGGCCGTGTCCGCAACCATCACGAAGGCCGCGAGGTCGTGGGACTGCACTATGAGGCCTATTTGGAATTGGCGCAAAAAGAGGGCCGACGCCTCGTTGAGGAGGTTTCGCGCAAATTCGGCGTTCGTGCCGCCGCGATCCATGCGGTTGGCGACCTGAAGCCGGGCGATCTCGCCGTTTGGGTCGGGGCCGCCGCCGCCCATCGCGAAGAGGCTTTCGCCGCCTGCCGAGAATTGATCGATGCGATCAAACTGCGCGTTCCCATATGGAAACGCGAAACTTATACCGATGGTCACGGCGAATGGATCGAAGGATGCCGCTGCGCCTCCCAGCACTGAAGCAACAACCATGCGCGTCACACTTCACGATATCTGGATCTCCAGCGGACATGATTTCAAAGGCCGCCACGGCCAAGGCCGCCAAAATAATGAGATCTTTCGCGTCAACACGGCCGAATGCCATGCGGAAAAGGGCATCCTCGGAGACCGCTACTACAATGAACAGCCCGGCGGAAAAACCCAGATCACCTTCCTCTCGCGCGAGGTGGTTTCGGAGATGTGCGATGCCCTCGGCCTGACATCACTCGATTGCTCCACTCTGCGGCGAAATGTCCTCATCTCGGGAGTTGATTTGAACAGCTTGATCGGACGCCAATTCCGTCTCGGGAGCGTGCTTTTCGAAGGAGTCGAGGAGTGCAAGCCTTGCTACTGGATGGATGAAGCCGTCGCCCCCGGAGCGAATGCGTTTCTCGTGGGGCGCGGCGGTTTGCGTTGCCGGATTCTTGAGGGCGGAGCCATCGCATGCGGCGAGGCCGAGCTTGAGGCGATTGATCCACCCACCCGCAAATTCCACGCCATCCGCCAAGAGGACGAGCAAACTTCGCCCGTGGTGGACTGCCTCACCGTCGAGCGCCCATTGCAGATCCTTGTGAATGGCGCGCTGTTTTCGATGACGATGCAGACGCCTGGAGCTGAGCGGTTCCTTGTTCGTGGCCTGCTCCACTCCGAATCTGTGAACGACGCCCCCTTTCGCAATTATGAACAGGAGGAAACCCCCCTTGGAACCTTTGCCAGAGTCGAACTGACCGCCTCTGCCGTGGCTCCGGCCAACCGACGTCTGGCCTCCACCTCCTCCTGCGGACTCTGTGGAAAGGAATCGATGGAGAAAATGTTCGAGGGTGTCACGCCGGTTTCTAAAGACGCATCAATCAGCGCCTCTGCTCTTAAAACCATCCATGAAAACGCACGCCGGCGACAAAGCCAGTTCGATGGCACTGGAGGGTGTCACGCTGCTAGCGCCGCAACAGCCCACGGCGATGTGCTGTGCATCTTTGAGGATATCGGACGCCACAACGCGGTGGACAAAGTCATCGGATTCCTGCTCGAGAACAACCTGCTCCCACTTGCGGATGTCCTCACCGTTAGCGGTCGCGTCTCCTTCGAGATCGTTCAAAAATGCGCCTGCGCGGGCATTCCCATCTTATCAGCCATCTCCGCCCCCTCCTCTCTAGCCGTGGAGATGAGCGAACGCTGGGGCATCACTTTGGCA
>CAIWSO010000382.1 GCA_903915315.1 uncultured Spartobacteria bacterium
CGATGGCTATACCGGTCTGCTGATTCTCAATCCCTCGACGGAGACGCTTATAGAGTATGGGCGAATCGAGCAAAAAAAAGAGGAAGTCGTTGAGCGACTTCAACTTATCCGCGAAACGGAATCGACCACTCGTGATGGAAAGCACATTATTCTCTCCGCAAACGTCGATCTCCCTGACGATCTGGCTGATATCAAGGCAAGCGGAGCAGAAGGCATTGGTCTCTACCGCACGGAGTTTCTTTATCTGAATCGCGACACTTGTCCGGATGAGGAAGAGCAGTATGGGCATTACTTGCGGGCTGCGGAGGAGTCCCTGCCTCATAGTGTGATTATCCGCACCCTCGACATCGGTGGAGACAAGTCCTCGACAAGCCTCATTTTTGAGGAAGAAGCGAATCCCTTTCTCGGTTGCCGAGCCATTCGATTTTGTCTCGAAAACCTCGACGTTTTCAAAACCCAGCTTCGCGCCATTCTTCGCGCCTCGACGGTTGGGAACATTCGGATCATGTATCCGATGATCTCGGGTTTGCAGGAGTTGCGCCGCGCCAATGCTGTCCTCGAGGAGTGCAAAAACGAACTCGCCGCAGAAGGAATCTCCTTTCAGGCTGATATCGATGTTGGCATCATGATTGAAACTCCCAGCGCCGTTTTGGTCGCAGACCACTTGGCTCGCGAGGTCAAATTTTTCAGTATTGGAACCAACGATCTCATTCAATACACGATTGCGGTGGATAGGTTGAATGATCGTATTGCCCATCTTTACAATCCCACTCATCCCTCGATTCTTCGGATGATCAAGATGACGGTTGATGCGGCTCGAGCGCAAAATATTTGGATCGGCGTATGCGGCGAAATGGCGGCCGATATTCTTCTCACGCCGATCTTGATTGGTCTCGGTTTGGAGGAATTAAGCGCTACAGGAGCGCTCGTTCCTCGGGTGAAAAAAGCTGTTCAGTCCCTCCATTCCTCGGAGTGCAGGGATCTGGTCAAAACAGCCCTTGAGATGGATGACTCGAATGCGATATTGGAAATGAGCATCGCCATGGCCCGCCAAAATTACGCCGACTTACTCGATTAACCGAATCGCCGCTTCTATGCCGGCCACATGCGCCGCCACGCGGGATTCAATCGCAAATTCGGATGCGCTCTCCAGAGTGAAGGTTCGATGGGAATAGCGCAGGTGCAGCGCGATAGCCTCCGGCCAGTCGGGCATCATGTCCTCGGTGATACGTCTACGGATGACGCCTCCTTTGGCTTTGTGACCGTCAATGTTTCGGCGCGGATCTATAGGTATTGCGGCCGACATGGCTTCGATGATTTCTTCTCCCCAGTGAGATTTCTCCCTCCAAGGTTCGTAGAGATAAACACCCTGCGCGTCGTAGTCTTCGTGCAGATTGATCGCGAGATCGAAGTGCGCGTGATCTAGTAAAGCGAGTTGATCTTTCAAAACGGGTGGATGGTTTTGTCGGTAGCCACGATTGAGATCTCTGTCATCGGCATCGCCTCTTTTGTTGTGAACGAGTCCCCACGGGTTCAGGCACGGGAAAATGAGGAGCTGGAGGCTTTGGAGAGTTTCGCTGTTATTTTCTGCCCAGGCAAGGAGGGCCTCGGTGGAGGCGGGTTCATCACCATGAATACCCGCGGAAAGGTAAATGCGAGGGGCATGGGCACTCGGAGAGTGGGTTTCTAGATAGTAAACCGGATATCCCCCGCTTTCCGAAAAGCGACGTATTCGAAGAGCGGAGAACTTTGCCAGCGCGCGCCACCTTTGAATCAAAAACCGATAGTCGTGGCTACGCGGGTAGGGAAGTGCTGCCGGGACCTCGACTTTTTTATTAGCCGCC
>CAIWSO010000383.1 GCA_903915315.1 uncultured Spartobacteria bacterium
GAGGTCTTTGCCGTTGAGCGTCACCTTGGCCGAATGCCCGACCATTCCAAGGGCGAGATGGAAACTCCCGCCATTGCTGAACACTGAAGGCTGAACACTGAAAACTTTAATGTATTTGGCCGTCCCGCTGAAGTGCTTCACAGGGTCCTCGGGGCGCATGGTCAAGTCTTCGAGTTTTTCAAAGACCAACTTACCATCGGCGGCATCGCCTAGCAGGCCGTCGGTCGGGTAGAACCACTCTTTGTCGAACTGAACGGTCCACGGGCCTTCGAGGGTTTGGACGGTTTCGAACGACGGAAAGTTACTCCCCTCGCCTGCTGTCGCGGTGGTGGGCTTGCGGAAAACAACAAACATCGAGCCGTTCGGGTCGAACTCGAGCGGGATGCTGGTGCGGCCATTTTCCATTTTGAAGTGTGGTAAGTCACGCTGCACGCCGGTCATTGGGTTCCACAGCTCTGGCTGACGGCCAGTCTGGCGGAAGGTGGCGGTGACTTTTTCCGGGCGGTCATTGCGGTTGGCGAGGAAGTAAACTTCCGCCTCGGGCGTCGTGCGGTGGATGAAGTCGATGAACGAATCGTTCGCCCCAACGGCTTCGAAATCGGGCTGGATGCCGTCCGCCAGCAAAACCTCGCGCTCCGTTTTCCCATCAAAAACACGGCCCTTGCTGGTCTTTCCGCCCCAGAGTTCCTCGCCGATTTTTTTCACCACGTCGTCGCACTGCGGGTGGTTCTTCAGTCCGGGATCAGTGAGCGGCTTCGGTCCGATCACAGTCACGCCGGCTTGTACTAACTCGCGGAGTTTTTTCGCCACCGGCGCGGGCATTTTTGTGGTGTTGGAGAGAACGAGCACGCGGTAGCTCATGCCGTCGGGCAGCACGATGCGCCCATCCTTCACCGAGAGGCGTGTGAGCAAGACCTCCTCGTTGCAGGCATCGTAGTCGTAGCCCTTGCCGAGGCCGGCGGGGACATGCTTCGGGCGTATGAGATTCGGCGCGCCGTCGCCGACATAGTAGAGCACATCGGCGGCGAAGAGGCCGCTTTGGAGGAGCGAGTGGCAGCGGTTGATGTAGGAAATCCAAGGCCCTCCGGCCTGTTCCCACCAAGTGAGGCGGGGGTTCATATGCGTGCCGGCGTTGTAAACGATGCCCGGCTTGCCGTAATCCGCCGGTTGGCAGGTGCTCGAGTGGAAAAAGATTTGGTTGATGCCTTCGCAAAAAGCGCGGTCCACAAGTGGCTTCAAAATGTCCGGCGATTCATCCCAGTTGCGCCACCTGTGGACAGCTGTGAACGACTCGGTGGCGGCATATTTTTTTCCGTAGATGTGCGCGGCCGAGGCCGTTTGTTTGCAGACCATGTTCTGGTCGCCCTGCACGAACGACCCGAACCTCCAAAACTCACCCATCGGAAAGTCCACCCGGCCGAGGTTTTTGAGTGCATCGGTGCAAACGGTCCCAGACTGGCTCGGCCCCGCCGCCTCGGCGCGCGTCATCATGCCGTTCTTGCGGGCGAGTTCGGTCATCCGCCCGTAGTGCTCGTCGGCGAA
>CAIWSO010000384.1 GCA_903915315.1 uncultured Spartobacteria bacterium
AGAATCAGCACCGGCATTTCTCCCACATGATCGCTGTCCATCCGGGTCGCCAGATTTCGCCCTCGACCACGCCGGAACTCGCCGAAGCCGCCAAAGTCTCGATGAACGCCCGTGGCGACGAGTCCACTGGTTGGAGCCGCGCTTGGAAAATCTGCGTCTGGGCCCGGCTGCAGGACGGCAACCGCGCCTACAAAATCCTGAACGGAATGGTCAAATCCTCGTTCCTGCCGAACCTCCTCGCCACGCACCCGCCCTTCCAGATCGACGGCAACTTCGGCTACGCGGCCGGCGTTTGCGAGATGCTCCTGCAGTCGCACACGGGCGAAATCCAACTCCTCCCCGCTCTGCCCGAAGCCTGGCAAAACGGCAAAGCCAGCGGCCTCATGGCACGGGGAAATTTCACCGTCGATATCGAGTGGAAGGACGGCAAGGTCCTGAACTACCGCATCGCCTCACCCGAACCGCACGAAGTGAAAGTCCGCGCGAACGGCGAAGTGAAGACGGTGATGCCTGTCCATGAAAATGGCGCAGCCGCCACGCAACCGGAGGGGCCTGTGACGCGGCTGTATGTCTTCGGCGATAGTTACTCCGACAACGGGGCGGGTTATGTCGATGGCAACGGGCCCACCGCCGTCGTTTACCTCTCGCGGAAGCTGGGCTTCGAATTGATTCCGGCCACGGAGCCGGGCGACGCGGCGCGGAGTCTCAACTTCGCGGTGAGCGGTGCGCAGACAGGAAGCGGCCCAGGCAGGAAAATCAAGGACGCACTGCTGGGTCTCGGAATGATGGACCAAGTGGAGGACTTCGTGGCGCGCGTGCAGTCGGGGAGCGTGGCGTTTGATCCGAAGACCACTCTGTTCTTCCTCGCGGGGGGATTGAACGACAGCAAGCTTCCGGGAGCCGAGACCGTGGCCAATTTAGAAAACCAGATTCGGAAACTTTACGCCGTCGGGGCCCGGCGCTTCCGCGTGGCGTTGATGCCGGAGGCCATTCCCGAAACCAAAGCTCTCGGCGTGCGCCTGAACCCCGAGTTGCGGCGGATCTCGGAGGAAATGCGCTCGCAACTGCCGGACGCCCGGATTGCTTTGAGCAACTGGGGCGCGTTTTTCGATGAAATCATGAAGAACCCCGCCCGATACGGCATCCAGAACACCAAGGACAAATGCGCCGGCAGGGCTCTCTTCAACCAGGACGCCACGCCCTGCGCCGATCCCTCTACCTATTTCTACTACCACGAAGGTCACCCCTCGACGGCGGTTCACAAGGTGGTTGGGGATAAGCTGTATGAAGAGTTGGCCGAGGGCGGTAGCGGTTCACTAAAAATCACCCCATGAAAAAATTAATACTCGCACTGACACTATCTGCGTCACTCCACGCCGGGGAAAATCTGGAGCATCAATTCCAAAACCCGCCGGATTCCGCGAGGCCGCACACTTGGTGGCATTGGATCAATGGGAATGTTTCCAAGGAGGGGATCACGGCTGATCTGGAGGCGATGAAGCAGATCGGCTTGGCGGGCGCTCAGATTTTCTCGGTGGATGCCAGTCCTGTGCGTGGTCCCGTTGTTTTCAGAAGCCAGGAGTGGAGAGATCTCGTGAAGTATTCCCTGAGCGAGGCGGAGCGTTTGGATTTGAAGATCACGATGCACAGTTGCGACGGATGGAGCCAGTCGGGGGGGGCTTGGATCCAGTCTGCCCAGTCGATGCAGAAGGTGGTTTGGAGCGAGAGCCAAGTGGAGGGTGGAAAGAGGATTCCCCTGTCCCTGCCGCAGCCGGAGACGAATGAAGGGTTTTATCAAGACATCGCCCTGATCGCCTTCAAAGCGGCCGTTGGCGACCCTCGTGTGGACAATCCCGTGGCCCGTGCGGGCATGGAGGTGAAGATGAACCTGCCGTTTTCCAACCCGGCCAAGGCGCTTGCGGGCGCCAACACGAAAGACATCATCGACCTCACCGGCAAGACGGAATGGGACGCTCCCGCAGGCCAGTGGACGCTGCTCCGGACCGGCCACACCAGCACCGGGATGAACACCAAGCGGTCCACCACCAAGGGCCTCGAGTGCGACAAAATGAGCGCGGAGGCGGTGAACTTCCACATCGACCAGATGTTCAAACCGGTCTGGGAGGATTCGCCTGAGAAGGCCGGCAGCACTTTCAAATACCTGCTGCTCGATAGCTGGGAGGCGAAGTGTGCGAATTGGACGCCGCGCATGCCCGAGGAATTCCGGAAACGCCGTGGCTACGACCTCCGGCCCTGGCTCCCGGCGCTGACGGGTCGCATCGTGGGGAACCAGGAAGAGACCGAGCGTTTCCTCTGGGATTACCGGCTCACGATCGGCGAATTGGTCGCGGAGAACCACTACGGCGTGACCCAAAAGCGGGCCCGTGAAAAAGGCATGGGGCTGATGTCCGAGGCGGTGGGAATCTTCATGCCGACGGTCGCCGAGCAGCTCCTTTGCAAAAAATACACCGATGTGCCGATGGGTGAGTTTTGGAGCGGCGGCCAGAATGACCTCAAGGAGGCCGCTTCGGCCGCGCACATTTACGGCCAAAATATCACCGCAGCGGAATCGTTCACTTCGGGTCCCGACATCTTGTGGCGAACCGATCCCTACCTGATCAAGGCGCAGGGGGACTGGGCATTTTGCATGGGCATCAACCTCCTCGTTTTCCATCGCTACGCCCACCAGCCTTGGCTCGATCGGAAGCCGGGAATGGTCATGGGCCATTGGGGAATGAACTTCGAGCGCACGAACACTTGGTGGAACCAGGGCTCGGCGTGGATCGACTACATCACGCGGTGCCAATCGCTGCTCCAACAGGGCCGCTTCCAAGCCGACCTCTGCTACTTTTACGGCGAAGGGGCGCCGCTCGGCTTGGTCTACGAGCAAATCTCCCCGGCGGTTCCGAAGGGATTCGATTACGATGTCTGCAATGCCGACATCCTGCTCAATCTCATGCAGGTGAAGGACGGCCGGATCACCACCCCGAGTGGCATGAGCTACCGCGTGCTGGTGCTGCCGCCCGGCGACCGGATGACTCTCCCAGTCCTGCAAAAGATCGCCAAACTCGTCCGCGACGGGGCCGTTGTTTATGGGCCGAAGCCACTGCGCTCCCCGAGCCTGTCCAGCTATCCCGAAGTCGATCAGGAAATCGCAAAGCTCGCTGGCGAGGTGTGGGGAAACTGCGACGGCAAAACCGTGACCCAACATGCCTATGGCGCGGGCAAGGTCGTTTGGGGTGAGCCTCTCGAAAAAGTGCTCGGCGTTCCGCCGGATTTCACCGCGTCCCAGGGCAACCTGCTTTTCACCCACCGCAAGGATGGCGAGACCGATATCTACTTCGTCTCGAACCAAGGCAAGCAGGCGGTCACGGCCGAGTGTTCCTTCCGCGTCACCGGGAAAGTGCCCGAGTTCTGGCATCCCGACACCGGCCGCCGCGAGCGCGTTGCCCTCTACTCGGAGAAGGATGGAGTCACCAAACTTCCGGTCGCCTTGGATCCCAGCGGCTCGGTTTTCGTGGTCTTCAAAAAAGAGCCGACGCCCGTCCCGCCCTTGGTCTCGTTCGAGGTCAACGGCCGCAATCCCTTTGCCGAAGCAGGCAAGGTCGGGATTCCCGAATTTTCCAAAAACGGAATCACCTTCACGAGCACCGAGCCGGGAACCTACGAAGCCACCACGGCCAGCGGAGCGACGGTGAAGGGCGAAATCCCCGCGCCGCCCGCGCCAGTCGTGATCGAGGGTCCATGGGAGGTCGAATTCCCGCCCCTCGCGCCCAGTGACAAAGAGCCATTGAAAACCACCTTCGAAAAACTCGCCTCCTGGAGCGATTCCACCGTCGAGCGGATCCAGCATTTCTCCGGCACGGCCACCTACCGCAAAACCTTTCAAGTTTCCGGTCTCCGGTCTCCGGCTTCGCGGATCTTCCTCGATCTCGGAAATGTGAAGAACCTCGCCGAGGCCACCCTCAACGGAAAACCCCTCGGCATCCTCTGGAAGGAACCCTTCCGCGTGGATGTCACCGACGCCCTCGTCGAAGGCAAAAACGAACTCGTCATCCAGGTCACCAATCTCTGGGTCAACCGCCTCATCGGCGACGAAAAGCTCCCCGAGAAAGACCGCGCCACTTGGACCAGCGGCCATCCTCTCAAGGCAACAGACCCCTTGCTCCCCTCCGGCCTCCTCGGTCCGGTCAGTCTGCGCCCAGTAACAACCATTCAAATCAAGTGATCTTTGCATGAAAAAATCCACACTACTCCTCGCTCTCGCGATCACACTCTGCGGCTCGGCCTTGCTCCACGCGGAAACGCCGGCAAATGCTCCTGCCGAATTTCCCCTGACCCTCGCCGACATCCGCGTCCGCGACCCGTTCATCTTGCCGGAGGGCGGGATGTATTACCTCTACGCGCAGGGCGGCAACCGCGCGCACAATGACAACGGCGACTTCGGCGTCGAGGTCTACAAAAGCCGCGATCTCGTTCATTGGTCGCAACCGAAGCAGGTGTTCGTGCGGCCGAAGGAGGGTTTCTGGGGCAACCCGCCGATCTGGGCGCCCGAGGTGCACAAGCTCGACGGGGCCTATTACATGTTTGCGACCTTCGCCGGACGCGCCGGGGGGCGCGGCTCTCAAATCCTCCGCGCCGAGAGCCCAGAGGGGCCGTTTGTGGTGGTTGGCGACGAGGCCAACACGCCGGCGGAGCAGACTGCCCTCGATGCCACGCCGTTCATCGATCCCGATGGCACGCATTGGATGGTCTACGCGCACGTGTGGGCCCAAATCAAAGACGGCACCTACCTTGCCGTAAAAATGAAAAACGACTGGAGCGCCCGCATCGGAGATCCGGTCTTGTTGTTCGCCGCCTCGCAAGGGCCGTGGGTCCGCCCACATCCTCGCGCCGACACCTTTGTCACCGACGGTCCGTTTTTCCACCGGATGAAAAACGGCAAGCTGGTCATGATCTGGTCGAGTTTCGTGAAAGGCCACGGCTACGGCATGGGCCAGGCGATTTCCGAGAGCGGCACCATCGCCGGACCTTGGCGGCATGCGGAGAAGCCGTTCTTCGGCGGTGATGGCGAAGACGGCGGCCACGCCATGGTCTTCCGCGATTTCTCGGGTGAGCTTTTGATGGCCCTGCACCAACCGAACGGCGGCAACCGCGAGCGGGCCAAAATCTTCCGCCTTAAAGAAGATGGCGACCTGCTCGTTGTGGATGGGCCTTGGACGCCACCTCTAACTTTGACGAAACCACCAACTGCGATTAACCGTTAAAATCAGTATAAAGCTATGAGAAATCCCGTCGAAAACCACCTCCTGAACATCACTCGGCGTCAGTTTTTCGGAAAAATGGCGCAGGGTATCGGCACCATGGCGCTCGGCTCCATGCTCGGAAACAACCTCTTCGCGGCCGCTCCGGCGAGCCCTTTTGAACGCGGATTCCTCGGTTCTCCGCACTTTGCGCCGAAGGCCAAGCGGATCATCTACCTCTTCCAGCACGGTGGCCCGTCGCAGATGGATCTCTTCGACTACAAGCCACAACTCAACGACCAGTTCGACAAAGACCTCCCGAAATCCGTGCGCGGCGACCAGCGCATTACCGGCATGACCTCGGGCCAGTCCCGACTGCCCGTCGCGCCCTCGGTTTTCAAATTTAAAAAATACGACAATAACCAGGACGGGCTCTGGGTTTCCGAGCTCTACCCTCACACCGCGAGCTGCGCGAAGGACCTCTGCGTGGTTCACTCGGTCTTCACCGAGCAGATCAACCACGAACCCGGCGTGTCGTTTCTCCAAACCGGCCACCAGTTGGCGGGCCGTCCGTCGTTTGGCGCTTGGATCAGCTACGGCCTCGGCAGCATGAATGAAAACCTCCCTTCGTTCGTCGTGATGATCAGCCAAGGTCGGGGCACGGCGCAGTTTGTCTCCTCGCGTCTGTGGGGTTCTGGGTTCCTGCCCAGCGAGCATCAGGGCATCAACTTCCGTGGTGGCCCGAACCGGTCCTTTTTCTGCAGGACCCCAGCGGCATCGAGCGCGCCGATCGCCGTCGCATGCTCGACCAAATCGCCCTGCAAAACCAGGAGGAGGCCAGCCAAAGCCTCGACCCCGAGGTCCTCGCCCGCATTTCCCAATACGAGATGGCCTACCGCATGCA
>CAIWSO010000385.1 GCA_903915315.1 uncultured Spartobacteria bacterium
CTGCCATTGTTGGAGGGGTGATGAAGGCCCTCGAGATCATGCAGGAGGAAGCTTGGCGTATCGACCAACTCTGGCGCAACACCCGCAAGATGCATGAGGGTTTCAAGAGTATCGGATTCCAAATTGGGGAAACTCAAACGCCCATTGTGCCTATCCTTATCGGGAGCGAGGCAAGGGCCTTTGTTTTCACCCAGCGTCTCTTTGAGGAGGGAATTTTTGCCACACCGGCGATCTTCCCAGCCGTTCGCTACGGGGAAGCAATCGTCCGCACCAGCTTCATGGCCACTCACACAGACAATGATCTGGACCGCGTATTGGAAATCTTCGAAAAACTCGCCCGTGAACTAGGAACCTTTGATGATCCCGCCTACCTCAACCCTGGACGCCGGAAAAACACTTTCGATTTCAGTTTGTCGAACCCCGTCGCAGTGGAAGCGGTTTGAACGAACGGCGGAGGCGATCCACAAAGCGGATCCCGCCTTCGTGCCCCCGTTTCCGGGCAGCATAGCGAAGTTTCTTGCGTTGGATTCCGCATTTCATCGCCGCCATGGTGTGATAACGGCGTTTTTGGCAGAAAGGGCCGGGCGTCCAGTCGGGCGCGTGGCCGCGATCATCAATCGCTCGCATAATGAATATCACAAAGACTGTGTCGGTTTTTTTGGATTTTTTGAATGTGAGGATAACCCTGCCACAGCTGCAGCGCTCCTAGGAAAAGTCACCGAGACTCTTCTCGTCGCTGGCATGGACACAGTGCGCGGCCCCTACAATCCGAGCATCAATGACGATTGCGGGATTTTGCTGAATCGCTTCGATCAGCTGCCCATCATTGGACTGCCTTGGAATCCCTCGTATTACTCAAAACTTCTCGAGGATATGGGATTTCAAAAAGCCCGCTCGCTTTACACGCTCAATCTACCGCTTCATCGACTGGAACCGCCGGAGCGCTTCGAGCGAATCGTGGAGCACATGAAGAAACGCTCGAAACTCAAGACGCGCACGATGAATATCGCGCGACTTGAGGACGAACTGGTGATCGTTCGTGACGTTTACAATGCGACGCTGGAGAGAAACTGGGGGTTTGTCCCAATCTCGATGGAGGACCTTCTGGCCGCAGCGGAAGATATACGTGCCATTGCCGATCCCCGCCTGCTTCTCATCGGGGAATCCGAGGGGCGTGACGCCGGCGTAGCCATCACGTTGCCGAATTTCAATGAGATCTTGGCTGCCACAAAAAATACCCCTCATTGGCTTCGTTTGCTCCATATTTTCATCCTTATGAAAACGCGGAAGATCAAAACCTGTCGGCAGACCGTTTTGGGCGTTGTTCCTGAATTCCGCGACCGTGGCCTGCACGCTTGGTTGATTTACGAGCAATTTCGTGAAGCCCAAAAACATTTCTGCGATGCGACTCTAGGGTGGCTCGAGGATACTAACTCGGAAATCATCAAAAATTGCCGACTCGTCGGAGGTGAGACAGACCGCGAATGGGCGATCTTTGAAAAATCCCTTAAAATTTTATCCCGATAACAGCTTATCCGAACAGCGGATTTGACATATGCAAATGTAATAACTAAAGTTATTCCATGATCGCTCAATCCAAAGTCCGCAAGATTGGTAATTCCCTCGGTGTGGTTCTTCCCAAGGAAGCTTTGCAGCAACTCAAAGCCGAAGAGGGAACGATCCTGTATTTCACCGAGTCGCCCGAGTGTTCGCTGCGTGTCACGCCCGAGAGGTCGGGATTTGACGGTAAAATGGAGATCGTCGAGAGCTTGATGAAGCGTTATCGCAACACACTTCGGGAACTCGCAAAATGAAGGAGCCGGTATGGGTGGATCGTGACGATTGCCTCGCGATGCATGAGAAACTGCTGGATCGATTTGGAGGCCTCAAGGGAATCCGAGACGAGGGGCTTCTTGAGTCGGCCTTGAATAAGCCGGTTCACCATTTTATCTATGGCCGGCCGTCTGTTTTCGAATTGGCCGCCTCGTATGCGATGGGGATCGTTAAAAATCACCCTTTTTTAGATGGTAACAAGCGAACGGGGTTCGTTGCCGCTGCCCTTTTTATCGAATTGAATGGGTTTTCTTTTCAAGCCACCGAGGAGGAGGCTGTTCTTGAAACCCTCGCCTTGGCTGCCAGCCATTCCACGGAGGCGGATTACGCCGCTTGGTTGGAGCGCAATTCGGTTCCTGCTGAGACTTGATGTCGC
>CAIWSO010000386.1 GCA_903915315.1 uncultured Spartobacteria bacterium
CCCTCGGCGAGATCTCCGACGTGCTGGTCGCTGTCGAGGGCGTGGACGCCGACGGGACTCCGCGTAGCCTGTACCATTTCGCGTGTGCCCGATCTCAGTGATATCCACTACATGCTCACGATTCTGAGTGAGCTTGGGTGTGAGGTCGAGCGGGCCAGCGGGGTCGTAAAAATCCGGGCTGAAAAAATTCTGAGTCAGGCTCCTTATGATATCGTCCGCAAGATGCGGGCATCGGTCTGTGTCCTTGGGCCGTTGTTGGGCAGGCAAGGGGAAGCGACGGTTTCTCTTCCTGGCGGATGCGTGATCGGGGATCGTCCGATTGATTTGCACCTTCGCGGATTTGAGGCCTTGGGCGCGGCTGTGCGTGTGACGGGTGGCGATGTGAAGGTTTTGGCTCCGAAGCTTCGTGGTGCTACGATTTCTCTTCGGAGTAAGTTCGGTTCGACCGTTCTTGGAACGGACAATGTCATGATGGCTGCCGTGCTGGCCGACGGTGTCACGATTATCGATGGGGCCGCGGAAGACCCTGAAGTCGTCGATCTCGCCAATTTTCTGATCGCTATGGGGGCGAAAATCGAGGGTGCCGGCACGAGAAAAATTATCATCGAAGGCGTCAAGGAACTTCACGGTGCGGAGCATGAAGTGATTCCTGATCGTATTGAGGCGGGTACCTTTTTGGCAGCAGCTGCGATTTCGGGTGACCATGTTCGACTGCTAAGGGTGAATCCACTTCATTTGAAGGCGGTCATTGATCCCTTGGTGGATGCGGGATTTTTAATCGAGGCCAACGGGTCCGAAATTTCGATTCGCCCTGGAGTCAAGCGCCGCCCACTCAAGCTTGATACATTGCCCTATCCGGCCTTTCCGACCGACATGCAGGCACAGATGTGTGCCTTGCTTGCAACGACTGAGGGAATCAGTGTCGTTACGGAAAATGTCTTTCCCCATCGATTCATGCACGTCGCCGAGCTTAAGCGCATGGGCGCTGATATCGATCTACAGGGTGCCACTTTGGTGATCAAGGGAGTTCCCCAACTCAGCGGAGCGCCAGTCATGGCCAGTGACCTCCGTGCCTCTGCTGCACTCGTTCTTGCGGGTCTTCAGGCCGATGGCGTCACCGAGGTGAATCGCGTTTACCACATCGATCGAGGGTACGAGTCCATTGATGAAAAACTGAATGGTCTCGGCGCTCAAATCGAGCGCATGAAGGCCTGAGTCGCAATCCCCGCCCGATCATTCTCGGGCGGGTGGCGACCTTCAATTCCTCAACCCAAAAGGGACTTCGCTTTCTCCAAAGCCTCGGCAATTTTGGAGGTATCCTTTCCTCCTCCTCGTGCGGAGTCGGGGCGACCGCCACCTTTTCCACCAACAATTGGAGCGATCGTCTGAATGATTTTTCCCGCTTGGATTTGGGATGTGTATTGCGGAGATACCAAGGCCACAAGCGAGACTGCGGAATTGGCTGATCCGGCGAGGACAACGACGCCTTCGAACGAGCCTTTAAGGGCATCAGCGATGGATTGAAGCTCGTCGCCATCAGCGGAACCCAGGTCTTTGCAGAGGAAGGGTGTGCCGGCGATCGTCTTTGCCTCGGCGATCAGGTCTCGGGCGCGAGTTGTCGCTTCGCGGTTGCGGGCGGCTTTGAGGGCCTTTTCCAATTCCTTTTGCTGGGCCAAAATCGATTCCACCTTTCTCTCGATCTCAGCAGCTGGGCAGTTGATTTGAGCGGCAATATTATGCAGGCGATGGGAGTCTTGAATCGCGAGGTTGGCTGCTTCCAATCCTGCGACAGCCTCGATGCGACGAACGCCGGCAGCGATGGCGGACTCACCGAGGATTCGGAAAAGTCCGATCTCACCGGTGGACGTGCAATGGGTGCCTGCGCACAGTTCCATGGAATATCCATCGTGGTTGCCGGAGCCACCAATTTGGACGACGCGAACGGTCTCGCCATATTTGTCGCCGAAAAATTGCATGATGTCTGAGCGTCCGCGCACGTCGGCATAGGGGACTTCCGTCCAAGTGACTTTGGCATTTTCAAGAATGCGTTCATTGACTAGGCGCTCGATTTTGCCGACTTGCTCGGAGGTGAGCGCGCCGCTGTTAAAATCAAATGTCAGTTTGTCCGGCGCCACCGAGGAACCTTTTTGCGTGGCATCGGGAGAAACGACCTCGTGTAGAGCCCAGTGAAGCAGATGAGTGACTGTGTGGTGGCGCTGGATCGCATCGCGACGGGGTTTGTCCACGGTGATTTTTACTTCACTGCCAATCTCTGGGGCGTCAGCAGAATCGAGGATGTGAAGCCATGTGTTGCCGATTTTCTGGGTATTGGAAATGCTCCAGAGTTGGCCGCTGCCGGTGAGTGTCGCTGTGTCACCAACTTGACCGCCCATTTCGGCATAGCAAGTGGTCGCATCTAAGACGACGGCTGTTTTGTCCTTGATCGAAAGAACCTCTAAAACCCGAGCGTCTGTGACCAAGTTATCGTATCCCGAAAAATGGGTAGGGGTTGTGGTCTCGATCTCCGAGAGAGTGATGACGGTTTTTTTCTGAGCAGCGCGCGCCCGGGTGCGTTGGCTTTCCATCAGAGTTTCAAATCCGGCGTTGTCAACAGTGAGTCCGCGTTCACGAGCCATCAGTTCCGTTAAGTCCAGCGGGAAGCCCTGTTCGTCATAGAGGCGGAATGCAAACGCGCCTGAAATTTGTGCCCCTGAAGCGAGGGTGGAAGCCTCCGAGTTGAAAAGTTCGATGCCTTTGTCGAGTGTGCGATTGAAGGCTTCTTCTTCGCGGCGCAAGACTTCCTCGACATGCTTTTGGCGTGTGCGAATCTCGGGAAATACATCACCCATCGTTCGGGCTAGCACATCGACGAGACGGAAGAAAAACGGTTCTGTGAGTCCCAGGGTGCGACCATAACGGACGGCACGACGAAGAATGCGGCGGAGAACGTAGTTTCTATCGGTGTTTCCGGGTTGGATACCGTCTGCCACAGCGAAGGAGAGGGTGCGAATGTGGTCCGCAATCACACGGAAGGCGACGTCGGTCGCAAATTGCTCTGGCAAGGTGGTGAGTTGAACGCCGACGTCCGGCAGGGTGGCGCCGTATGTCTTGCCGGTCAGTTTTTCCAACTCATCAAAGATGGGGCGAAAAATATCGGTCTCGTAGTTGGAGATGCGCGCGTTGGCAAAATCTGTGAGGCCCTTGGTGCCTTGGATGATTGAGGTTACCCGCTCAAATCCCATACCGGTATCCACATGACGAGCTGGAAGGGGAGTGAACGATCCGTCGGGATTGGCATTGAATTGGATGAATACAAGATTCCAAATTTCGATGCACTCGGGCGAGCCCATGTTGACAAGGGTGCCGCCAGTGTCGCCTTTGGGCGTGAGATCCACATGGAGTTCCGAGCAGGGCCCGCAAGGACCCGTGTCACCCATCATCCAAAAGTTGTCTTTCTTGTTGCCGTTGACGATGTGGACGGCGGGGTCGAGTCCGACGCTGCGGAATTTCTCCGCCCAGAAATTCCACGCTTCCTCGTCGCGCTCGGAGGGATCGCCCTTGGCTTTGTCGGGATTGTAAATCGTGGCGTAGAGG
>CAIWSO010000387.1 GCA_903915315.1 uncultured Spartobacteria bacterium
GATGTCTCCGCCGAAGGACTCCAGAATGGCGGCTCGATGCCGCCGAACTTCTTCAACGATTTCATTCTTCATTTTCTTATTCTCCAAAAAGTTCTCTCGGGGTGCAAATGATCGGAACATAAAACCCTTCCCGATCCACAATGTGACTGACTTGGCGGATGATTTCCGCGTTCGTAAGATACCGACAATTCCATGTCAAAAGGTCATCCACTCCGTGCCTTGCGGCAACAGCTATAGGAATGGCATCCGCCGCTGCTTTTTGAGGAATCAATCCGTTCTCAAGGAGTTTCTCCGCAAGCCCGATCGCAGCTTCATCAATGGCGAGTTCTTCCAGTCCGCTGAGCGCCTCAAGCCTCCGGCGGACCCCCAGTTTCCATTAAAAAGCGATAAAACGCGGGACTGACACCTTTCCCGGTCTCCGCTATTGCGCAGCAGCTTGGTGAGCCATCGGCCGAGGCGCCCAGCCCGCGCTTTGGTCAGCAGCCTGCTGACCAATTGCCCTGGTTCCACATTGTCATCCTGCTCACCAAGGCAAAACCCACGGATCGCGAGTGGTATGCCGTTCATGCAGTAGCTGGCGGCTGGTCGAGGGATACCCTGAAACGCAACATAGAAACCCGCCTTAAGGATCGCCAAGGGGCAGCCATCACCAATTTCGCGGCTCTTCTCCCGCCACCCCATTCCGCTCTTGCTCAGGAAACCCTGAAAGATCCCTACAACTTCGATTTCCTCGGCCTTGCCGACGATGCCCACAAGCGGGAGATTGAAAACGCCCTCATCCGCCACATCACCCGCTTCCTGCTCGAGTTGGGCACCGGTTTCGCCTTCGTCGGACGCCAGTTTAGGCTTGAAGTCGGTGGCGACGAGTTCTTCATCGATCTGCTCTTCTACCACACCCGCCTGAAGCGTTATGTCGTCATCGAACTCAAAGGCTCCGCCTTCAAACCTGAGCATGTCGGCCAACTGAACTTCTACCTCAGCGCCGTAGACTCGCAAATCAAGGGTGAGGACGACCACCCCACCATTGGACTACTACTTTGCAAGACCCAGAACCGCATCGTGGCCGAATACGCCCTGCGCGACACCACCAAGCCAATGGGCATTGCCGAATACCAACTCCTCCAGTCCCTGCCCGAGCCACTTCAAACCAATCTGCCCAGCATCGAAGAACTCGAAGCCGAACTCGCTGCAGATCCTCTCGCCGCCGTCCCCGTCGGCATCAACTTGCTACCTTAAAATCTAAAATTTTTCTTCCTTCAAACTTCTGCCTTCATCCTTCATATAAATGCCCCGCTGGATTTACACCGCACCGCCTGTTTCAACAGCGGTCAGCGTGTGGAGGGCCATTTCGTTGAGGTCACCGATATGTTCGAAATTGGCAATGGCGCAGCCGGACTAAACCTATGAGCAAGCATACCAGCACCATCGCAGTTCAGGGCACAGCCGTATCGATTATCACGGGCAAAGATGGCGATTATATCTCCCTGACCGACATGTTGAGGGCGAAAGATGGCGATTTCTTCATCTCCGACTGGCTACGAAACCGGAACACCGTGGAGTTCCTTGGCATATGGGAGTCCGTCTTCAACCCCGCTTTTAATTATGGCGAATTCGCCACAATTAAAAGCCAGGCTGGCTTGAAAAACCCCGACCAGCCATTCGATTACTTCGAAGAACTCGCACGGCGGATCCAGGACATCCTTTTCTTCATCCGCTGCCAGTCCAAAATCCAACATTCAAAATCCAACATCTCCGCTTTCGCCACCTTGTCACGCCGGAGCCGCGAAGCGCGTAGGAGGACCGCCACTCGTTACTCGCCACAGCGACATCGTCGCCCCCCTTTCACCTTTTCACTTTTCACTTTTCACTTTCCC
>CAIWSO010000388.1 GCA_903915315.1 uncultured Spartobacteria bacterium
CCGCCCTATCCCCGCTAACGGCGACCCAACTCTCCCGCCTCCCGACCAGCATCCCTAGCCAAGCACGGCCACTGGTCGTCCTTGATGGAATTCTTGGAATCGGAATCAAGGGCGATCCGCGAGAACCCGTCGCCACGGCAATCCATCGCCTCAACCATCTCCGCGAGCACGAGGCCGCCTGGGTCCTTTCTGCAGATCTTCCAAGTGGACTCCGAGATGAAGCGCCAGGGGATCCATGCGTGAAAGCGGATGTCACCATGGCAATGGGTTTTGTGAAATCCTGCCTCGGGAACGACCATGCGACTGATTTCGTCGGACGTCTTGCCGTCGCCGACCTTCCTGCCTTGTGCGCTCCTGCAGGTGCAGATCCCGCACAAATCCTCACGCCAAAAACACTCTCCCTACCGCCACGGTCTTTCGATAGGCACAAGGGAATGTCCGGCCGCGTCGCCATCCTTGCGGGCTCACGGTGTTATCCGGGCGCGGCCCGCCTTTGTTCGGCAGCCGCAGTCAAAGCAGGCGCGGGCCTTGTCACTCTTATCGTCCCCTCGGATTGCGTCGCCACACTTTCCGCTTCCGTGATCCCAGAGGTGATGGTCCGTGCATTGGATGATTTCAGCGTTCTCTTGAACGAGAAATGGGATGCCTTTGGGATCGGTCCGGGCCTCGGCCGGGAGAGGGATGAAATGATCTGTGAATTTTTGCGGAGCTGCTCCGCGCCGTGCGTTGTGGATGCCGATGCCTTGAATTCGCTGTCTGGCCAAATGGATGTTCTCCGAGAAAACGCAGGCCAAAGATTGCTGACGCCACATCACCTAGAGATGGAAAGACTCTCTCCCTGCAATGGCCGCGATCGCCGCCAGTGGCTGGCCGATTTTGTTTCCCAATATCCAGTGACACTTCTTCTCAAGGGCGCAAGAACCCTCATCGGCAACAATAACTCTCCCGTCGCCTTCAATACCAGCGGCCATCCCGGAATGGCCAGTGGCGGAATGGGCGATGTGCTAACTGGGGTTGGCGCCGCCCTTATCGCGCAAGGCAGAGACATCACGGACTCCGCGCGACTCGCAGCCTGGGTCTGTGGCCGTGCGGCAGAGTTGGCCATCCGTAAAAATACGGTTTCACAGGAATCCCTCACCGCGAGCGACGTTATCGCCCACCTCGGTGGCGCGTTCCTCGATCTGCGTGCGGGCGTTTTTTAGAAAACCTTCGCGCTTACAAAACCGTACGGATCTGGATCGAGTCGAATCGTTCTTCAGCGAACATCACATCACTCAGGATGATCAGTTTGTCTCCACTCACAATGAGACCACGGCGGTGCAATTCCTGCTCCGCATCGACCACGTTGTGCTCGGGATTTACCCCGAATGGGAGGCAGATCGCATGCGTGTTCCAATTCAATGTCAGGCGACGCATGACTTCCTCGCTTGGAGTGAATGCGAAAATGGGCGCTCGTTCGGGACGGAGATGACTCGCCTCATCGGCCATCCGACCCTCGCGAGTGAAGAGAATCAGTTTCGCATTTTCGAGCGAGTTCGCCAAGGTCACAGCGGCATGCACGGTTTTCTGTCTTTGCGTTTCCAGTATCGCACTGGAAGCGTAGCCGGCCCCACCGCTGAGAGCGATACGTCGCGCGACGCGGTCCAAGACTTTCACGCATTCCACAGGATATTTTCCTGTCGCCGTCTCCCCGCTCAACATGACCGCATCCGCCTGCTCGAAGACGGCATTGGCGACATCCGTGATCTCCGCACGTGTGGGGATCGGATTCTCAATCATGCTTTCCAGCATGTGAGTAGCAACAATGACCGGACGACCGATCTCGAGGCATTTTTTAATAATCCGACGCTGAATGATCGGTAGTTCCTCCATCTTGCACTCCACGCCGAGGTCGCCACGGGCGATCATCACGGCATCCGATGCCACGATAATGTCCTTGATGAATCGAACGGCATTCTGATCCTCGATCTTGGCCACTGTTCTGGCGCGGCTACCGTGCTCAAGAAGAACCCGCTTGAGTTCCAAAATATCGGCCGCCTCGCGACAAAAACTCAGCGCCACAAAATCGACATCCAAAGAAACGCCCAGAGCAATGTCGGCATGATCTTTCTCGGTCAGCGGCGGAAGGTTCACTTTCACTCCTGGCAGGTTGATGTGTCGCTTGGATCCGAGGAGTCCTTCCGTAAGAACTTCGCAGCGCACACGGTTGGCATCCTTCGCCAAAACCTTCATGTGGATCACCCCATTATCCACTAGCACGGTATCGCCAACATGGATGTCATTCACCAATCCATCATAATTCACATCCACGGAGTGTTCCTCCTCGCTCCGGGATCCTCGAACGGTGAATTCAAAAATCTGGCCTGGTTTGAGATTCAGCTTCACTGGAAGATCACCCGTACGTATCGCTGGACCTTGTGTATCTAAGAGAATGCCACAGTTGACATCCAGATCCGCTGCCACACTACGTACTCGCTTCACCACGTCCCTCACCCAATCGTGCTTGGCATGGCTCATGTTGAGGCGAAAAATATTTGCCCCCGCTTGGAGGATCTCGCGAATTTTTTCTTCCGAATCCGAGGCGGGCCCCAATGTGCAGATGATCTTGGTCTTTCGCATGGGACTTATCAATAGTCACCAACTCACAATGGCAAGCCGATAAACGACGCAACGCAAAAATACACCTCTCCGAACAAAACGAGTTTTTAGGAGGAAAGTAGAATGGGGGGTAAGAAAAACTGCTCGGGGGGGGACTCGAACCCCCATGCCTTGCGGCATGCGCCCCTCAAACGCACGTGTCTGCCATTTCACCACCCGAGCTGGATGTGAGGTATTACCCTAGTGATTCCGTTTTCGCATGCAAGCCGGATTTTTGGGATTTTACTGCGCCCATTTTCATCCCCGTTTTCTTCGGGATGATTTGGAATAGGAGATTTTTTTCATCGGGGCGGGCGTTGTTCCATCAGCGGTCCCGCTCTTCAGTTCGGCTATTTGATCGCGGAGAAGTGCGGCGCGCTCGTATTCAAGGCGTGACGAGGCTTCGGCCATATCCTTCTCGAGTTCACGAATGAGTTCGGCCGCATCAAACGACGCGGGATCTTCTCGCAGTGTATTGGCATTTTCCCCACCGCCCTTGACGATCACGTGCAGACTTTCCTGAACGGCTCGAACGACGCTGCGCGGGGTGATGCCGTGTTTTTTATTGTAGGCTTCTTGCCGCGTGCGGCGGTAATCTGAAATCTCCAGCAGGGCACGAATACTGCCTGTGAGGACATCGGCAAAGAGCACAACTTCTCCATGAAGGTGACGAGCCGCCCGCCCAGCCGTCTGAATGAGACTGGTTTGGCTTCGCAGGTAGCCCTCCTTGTCCGCATCCAAAATACAAACGAGGGAGACTTCGGGGAGATCCAAGCCCTCACGAAGAAGATTGATACCGACAAGAATATCGCAGTCGCCCGCACGGAGCGTGCGAAGGATCTCCACCCGCTCTATCGTGTCGATGTCGCTGTGGAGATAGCGAACCTTGAGTCCAACTTCGCGCAGGTAGTCGGCCAAATCCTCGGCGGTTTTTTTGGTGAGCGTTGTGATGAGGACCCTTTCTTTTTTTTCTACCCGGCGGCGGCAAAGCTCGATGGTCTCATCGATCTGGGCTTTGAGCGGGCGCACTGTGATCGTGGGATCCAGCAGTCCGGTTGGGCGAATGATCTGCTCCACCACGAGAGGCATCCCCGCCGTCGTCACATCGAGATTTTCCTGACCCTCGCCGTATTTTTTGAAGTCGTGGTTACGACCACCTTCCCCGAAAGTTTTTTCGGGATTGGGAATCCAGGCGGTGTTTCCTGCGACGCTATTGCGGATTTCAAATTGGCCGGGCGTGGCACTCACATAAATTCCCTGGGTGCTTTCCTGCATGAACTCATCGAAGTTCAGCGGACGGTTGTCGAGCGCGCTCGGGAGCCGGAAACCATAATTCACAAGCACGGACTTCCTAGCCCGATCGCCGGCATACATTCCCCCAACTTGAGGAATCGTCGCGTGGGACTCGTCTACGACTAGAAGGTAATCCTCTGGCAGAAAGTCCATGAGCGTGTAGGGACGGGATCCCGGCGGGCGTCCGGTCAGTTGGCGGGAATAGTTTTCGATCCCGTTGCAGAATCCCATCTCCTGCATCATTTCGAGATCAAACTCGGTTCGCATGCGGATGCGTTGGGCCTCGATGAGCTTCCCTTCACGTTCAAACTCCTCCACACGGGCTTCGAGTTCCTTTCGGATTTCGACCATCGCCACGCGCAACTTGTCGTGCGGGGTTACGAATTGCTTGGCGGGAAAGAGCGTAAAAGTGGTGAGGGTCCCGCTCACGCGTCCAGTGAGGGGGTCGAAGAGGCTGATCCGCTCGATCTCGTCACCGAAAAATTCGACTCGGACGGCCTCGTCCTCGACTTGGGCGGGATGCACCTCGACCACGTCGCCGCGGACGCGAAATTTTCCCCGCGTGAAGGCGATGTCATTCCGCTCGTAGAGCATCTCGACGATCTTGGAGAGAAAGGCTTCCCGCGACAATGGCTGCCCCGGCTTGATGGTCACGAGCATTTGCAAAAAGTCTTCCGGCGAGGCGAGGCCGTAAATGCACGAAACGCTGGCGACAATAATCGTGTCGCGGCGCGTGAGGATCGAACTCACGGTGGATAGGCGGAGGCGCTCGATCTCCTCGTTGATCGAGGAATCCTTTTCAATATAGGTATCCGACCGGGGAAGGTAGGCCTCCGGTTGGTAGTAGTCGAAATAGCTCACAAAATATTCGACGGCATTGCGGGGGAAGAATTGCTTGAACTCGCTGTAAAGCTGGGCAGCTAGTGTTTTATTGTGAGACATGATGAGTGTCGGCCGGCCCATGTCGCGTATCACATTCGCGATGGTGAATGTTTTTCCCGAACCAGTCACGCCGAGCAGAGTCTGATGGCGATTGCCCGCTCGCAAGGAACGGGTGAGATTCGCAATGGCCCGCCCTTGGTCCCCACGAGGCTCGTATTTGGAATCCAACTGAAAATCCATAATCGGTCACTATCCTTTGCGAAGCCTCGGAGCGCAACCATCCGATTTCATGGTATCATTTTCCCCTTGCGCGAAGGCGTGATTACGGACTGCATGGCAGGACGTCACTTTATCATGTCGCATCCCACGTCCTCACGCCCTGCTCGCTGGGAAGTCCTGTTACTCCAGGGCGCGCTGATCGTTCTCGCGTGCCTCTGGATTTACACTCCGGTTTATCACGGGGAATGGCTTTGGGATGACGACTACTTGATTACCGCCAATCCCGCTATGCGATCGGTGGATGGTCTTTGGCGCCTTTGGTTCGCTCCCTCGACGGCGGACTTCCTCCCGCTCACGCTGAGTTCGCTTTGGATCCAATGGCAATTCTTCGGCATGGATCCAACTGGGTATCATATTATATCCATCCTCCTTCACGCGCTGGGAGCCTGTCTTTTGTGGATGCTGCTCGTGCGGACAAAAATCCCAGGTGCTTGGCTTGCGGGCATGCTCTTTGCGATTCATCCACTTTGCGTGGAATCGGTCTCGTGGGTAGCCGAACAGAAAAACACCTTTTCGCTCCCGTTTTTCCTCTTGGCTTCATTTTTTTACGTCACCTTCGATCAGAGAAAATCACGCAAATACTACTTTTTGGCCCTTCTCGCATTTCTGGCGGCGATGCTTTCAAAGAGTTCGGTCGTGATGTTCCCGTTTTTGATTCTTCTCTATGCTTGGTGGCAAAGGGGGACGATTTCGCGACGCGACCTTTTCCGCTCAGCCCCGTTTTTTTTGGTTTCGCTTGCGCTGGGTATGGTCACCCTTCTCTTTCAACTCCACCGCGCTATTGGCAACGAACCAATTCCGATCGGGGGATTCGACTCCCGCTTGGCGATTGCCGGCATGGGCACCCTCTTTTATCTGAGCAAGATTTTTTGGCCATTCGGCTTGCTGCCAATTTATCCTCAATGGGATGCCAATCCACCCCAGCCGATTCAATTGGCCGCTTGGATTCCTCTTCTCGCCGCTGGATTTCTTTTTTGGATGAAGCGAAAATCTTGGGGCCGCCATGCCATGATGGCCTTTGGATTTTATTTCATCACCCTCCTTCCGGTTCTCGGATTTGTTGCCATGTCTTATATGCGGGTCGGCTGGGTCTCGGATCATTTTGTGTATATTCCTATGATTGGTATTCTTGCGCTCATCGCCAGTACAGGAACCCATCTGGCGACCAAGTTCAGTGGCAACGCCCGAAACGCCACCGGGCTCGGAATAGCCACCTGCCTGGGCGGACTCGTGATACAAAGTCACAGCTATGCCGCCATTTGGGCTAACGAGGATGTGCTCTGGCTCCATACGCTGAAATATAACGAAAGCTGTTGGCAGGCCCACAATCGCTATGGTTCTCGGGAGTTCAACCGCGGCAATCATACGATTGCCCTCACCCACTTCGAACGAGCTACCGCGTTAAGACCCGATCTCGCCGAGACACAGAACAACCTCGGCTCCGGCCTACTAGCTGCCAGAGACACGAAGGGTGCCGTCCGTCGCTTTCGTGAAGCCCTTCGGCTTTCCCCAGATCTCATTGCAATCCAAGCGAACCTCGCTCGCGCGCTCATGCTGGATGGTCAAAATGATGAGGCCATTTTAATTTATGAGAAGCTACTCAAGAACATGCCTTCCCATGCCGTTTTCCGCTGCAATCTCGGAATCACGCTTTTCCATGCTGGGCGGATCGATGAAGCGATCGCCGCCTTCAAGCAGGCCCTCGAAATCGACCCCAACCTCCATGATGCCAAAGAAAGTTTAATGTTCGCGATCCAAGCGAAAGAAAGTCGTCGGTAAATGCAGGACCAAACGACGAAGCGCATTCGCATTAATGCACTTCGACTTCCACCTTTGCGATAGACTCGAACGAGGCCACGCATCCGACCACCCCCGCCCAATCCAAGCGGGCGAGATGGATGCGCTGATCTGCCAAGCGACCTTCTTGATCACTGAGTGATATCGCGCGATGCAAACCACCGACCAAACCCTCGCCGGAGAGCTTCAACATCGCTTCTTTTGCCGTCCATAATCTTACAAATAATTCATTTGCCGAGTCCCCCGCCATTTCCACCTCACGGGATTCCTTAGCCGTAAAAAATCGCCCCGCTATAGCAAGGCAGTCCCTCTTGCGATCAACAACCTCCATATCGAATCCCACAGGGCTAGCCGAAAAAGCGATAGCCACCTCGGATCCCGAATGGCTGATATTAAAATGCAGGCCCGCTATGTTCTCGAAAAAAGGTTTTCCCGATTTTGTTATTTCTATCTTAACATCACTCGGCGCGATGGATGCGTAAAGCGATGCAAATGCCCGCAAGCCCGATCGGCCCTTCAAATAGGCCTCCTTGGAATCAGCCGAAGCATACCTCTCAGAAAAGGTCATTTCCGATTCGGTTAAATAGGAAACGTCTGGAGATTTCCTCATCCTCCAAATCCAAATCGCGTTTTTTATAAGCATTAAAAAATGAATTTAATTTGAAAAATAAAACTCCCATTTAAAATAAAAAGTCTTGCTTATTACAAAATAAGAGATCTTTCTTGTTTTTCTAATGAAAGTCACAAGCATCAAAACAACGACACTTAAGGCTCTTATTTCTCTAACCAAGAAAAAAGACAAATTAATCCGTCAAGTCGAGAACATCGAGAAACAAATGGAGGAAATCGCTCTCCATGCGGAACCGGGCAAGACTTCGTTTGACATCTTGGCTGCGGGATCAAAATCACTCAAAGGCCCCAAGCGAGGCGCCCGCAAACGCCGCTCTCCCCATGGGTTTATGGCCAATGAAATCAAGAAGCTCCTCGAGACCGCTGGAGATCAAGGCGTAAGCGTTCAGAGCGTTGTCGCCAGCTTGCAAAAACCCAGCAGCAGTGTCTCCGTTTGGTTTAGCAACGCCAAAAAAGCCGGCTTGGTTGTTAATGTCCGTCGCGCTGTTTATCGTCTCAATAATGCCCCAGCAGTGGTTGCTGCCTCGCCAGTAAGCTGATTCTGGGATTGCCGTCATCCATTAGATCCCTCACAGAAACCCTAAAATCAGGCGCCCGAATGCCTTATCG
>CAIWSO010000389.1 GCA_903915315.1 uncultured Spartobacteria bacterium
CTTCATGGCGGATCTTGGGGCCGAGCTGATTTTCAAGATCAAGGCTGCGGCGAGCTCCATGCAAAGGACGAGAGCCCCGCTGGTCGCCCCACCCGCACACAGGATTGCCTCGGGAACGACCCGCTACAACCCCAGACAATTGATTTTACTCGGAGCCTCCACCGGTGGGACGGAGGCCTTGCGAGAGGTTTTCAGCCAACTGCCCGGCGATCTCCCCGGCATCTGTATTGTGCAACACATTCCTGCCACGTTCAGCGGCCCGTTCGCGGAAAGGCTAAACTCCGTTTCCGCGATTGAGGTCAGGGAAGCCAAAGATGGCGACTTGTTGCGTCCAGGCCTCGCGCTGGTGGCTCCCGGCGACTATCACATGGTGCTACAAAAACGAGGGCCGGATGGCTACAGCGTCAGCATCAAGCAAGCGGCAAAAATCATGCACCATCGTCCATCGGTGGATCTGCTTTTTCAATCCGCTGCACCGATTGCGGGTTCCCGTGCTGTGGCAGGGATTTTCACCGGCATGGGCCGCGATGGAGCGGAAGGTCTCTTGGCCCTGCGCAAATCTGGAGCCATCACCTTTGCCCAGGATGAAAAAACCAGCATCGTCTACGGGATGCCGAAGGTCGCCATGGAGACCGGTGCGGCGGAGAGGTCTGTCCCTCTCCACGGCATTGCCGCCTACATCGTGAAGGCGGCCGGACTTGCCGCCGCATCCAGAATCGCCTGAGCAGCATCAGCGCGATTCACCTCAGCCGGAATACTGACTTGCACCAATGTGCGGGGATCGAGGATGAGTCCGACTTTTCCGTCACCTAGAATAGCGGCCCCGGCGAGCGCTTTGTTTTGTTTGAAGCGTTCATCCAGGCTCTTGATCACAACCTCCTGTTTGCCTATCAGCTCATCGACAAGGATGCAGCGTTGCTGGTTGGCGGATTCCACCACGATGATGAGGGCGGCCGTCGGATCCGTAGTGCGAGGCACAATGTCAAAGTATTCGTGGAGACGGAGCATCGGACGCAACTTGCCACGCACCTTCACCACCTCGCCTTTGCCATAGACGGTGGAAATCATTTCCGCCGTCGGACGGAAGGATTCGCAAACCGAAAGCGTCGGAAAAATATAACGTTGATCACCAACGCGGGCGATCAACCCATCAATGATCGCAAGTGTGAGCGGTAGAAATATCCGGAATGTCGTGCCCTCGCCGGGCGTCGAGTCGATCTCGATCTTGCCCCGAAGTTTGGCGATATTCTGCTTCACCACATCCATTCCAACCCCTCGACCCGAGATATCTGTGATTTTCTCCGCTGTGGAAAAACCGGGAGCGAAGATGAGATCGAAGATTTGTCGGTCCTCGAGTTCGGCGTCCGGAGCGACAATGCCTCGCTCGATGGCCTTCGCAAGAATGCGCTGCTTGTTGAGGCCGGCGCCATCGTCGGCAATCTCAATCACCATGTTCCCACCCTGATGGTAAGCCGAGAGGCGGACCGTTCCTTTGGCAGGCTTTCCTTTGGCGATGCGGTCGTCAGGCATTTCAACGCCGTGATCGACCGAGTTACGAATCATGTGCATGAGCGGATCGCCAAGCTCTTCAACAATGGTGCGATCCATTTCCGTTTCCTCCCCCGAAATCACAAGCTCGACCTGCTTTTGAATACTGGCCGTGAGGTCGCGTACCAAGCGGTTCATTTTTTGGAATGTGGCCTTAATGGCAACCATGCGAAGCGACATGGCGATCTTTTGAAGCTCAAGAGCAATCTGGCTTAACTGCTGAAGATTTCGACTGAGTTGCTGACTGCGGAGATTCACCAGATCCGGATGCTGCGAAACCTGGGTTTGAGCAATCACCAACTCACCCACAAGCTCGACCAAACTATCAAACTTGCGCGTATCCACCTTCATCATCTGGGATGTCGACTTTTTCTTAGCGTCCCCACCCTCGCTGCGCGAGGCGGATGCGGCCTCTGCACTGGCACCAACCTCGCTCGGCACCGGATCTTCGATCGACTGAGGATTAGCTAAAATGTATCGCACCCGGAGAGTGAGATCGTTTCCAGGAACATGGATTGGCTCGACGGGCTTGTGCTGGTCGATCTGCAGTTGCAGTTCGTCGATGAAATCCTTCAGAATATCTTTTCCCGCGAGAATGATATCGATGATTTTCGGATTGAGGAGCAAGCGGCCCGAGCGGGCCGAATCCAAAAGACTTTCCAGCTCATGCGAAAGGCGGTTGACCGGCATGAGTCGCAGGAATCCCGATGCCCCCTTGAATGTGTGGAAGGCTCTGAAAATCGAGCCAAGCATCTCGGCGTCATCAGGCCGCTCTTCAAGAATCAGTATGCCCTGCTCGATATTTTCAAGGTGCTCGCGGGACTCATTGACAAACTCGCGTAGGATATCGCCATCACTCTCCAAGTTCACCGAGGTGTATTCATCGAGCTCATCCGGAACTGGCACAACCTCGGGAGAGGGCGCAGCACTGATTGAAGCCTCGACACCCGCCTCACCTAAATCGGGAGCCATAAATCGACTGGCTGGATCCATACGCAAGAGCCGCAACTGGCCAGCGAGATCGTTCAGCACATCCAATTGCGACTGGGTGTAATTTTGTCCGGAAAAAAGCAACTCCTCGATAAATGTCGTTGAAAATGTAGCCGCAAGATGGAATTCCTCCATGCCTGCAAGCGATGCCGACTTTTCAGCTAGACTCGACAGCAAATCGCGGAGCGGAAACTGCGAGCGATCGGTCCCGGGCTCGGACAGAATGATTTCCTTAGTAGCCTGTTCGATCCATAGGTCGATTTTTGAAAGATCCGGAGTTGACATGGTTTTTTAAATAAACGGCTTGATGGCTTGCAAGGAGCTAGGCGGCACAAAAATTGGCCCAACCCCCATCGCTTTTTTCATTCAAACAAAAGCAACCCCTCCCGCACATTCTTTTTTAGCGTTCTTCACCATTTCGTTGCCAGTGAATGGCCCAGTGTAAAGCTCCCGCACATTCCTCTTTATTATGGCGTAAAAAGCCCTACCCTGTGATTCAGCGTATTTGTCGAATGCGCAAAAGCATGGCACAGAGACCACAAAACCTCGAAGATCAAATGCGGACATTAGTGGTGGGAGTTGCTGATTTTAAAATCAGCACGGATCCCTTCACTTATATCGCGACTTTTGCTCTCGGCTCTTGTCTTGGCATCACTTTCCACGACGAAAAGAACCATGTAGGTGGCCTTTTACATGCCATGCTTCCAAGCTCCACGATCCGCGAGGGCCAAAAAATCCGCCCACCCATGTTTCTTGATACGGGCCTGCCGCTGGCACTAGAGGCCATGGTTCGAGCAGGCGCCAAAAAAAACCAAATCCGTTGCAAGGTTTTCGGTGGGGCCGAACTCATGTTGTCCGACAAGTTTTTCCGCATCGGTTCCAAAAACATCGACATGTTTTATCAGCTCAGCGACTCTCTCGCACTTGATGTGGTCGCTTGGGAAGTCAGCGGAAGGGTGAACCGCACGATCCGTCTAGATAACCAAACTGGGGACGTCATCGTCAAAGTTCCCGCCAAACCGGAGTTCATTCGCTGATGAATAAAGCCGCCGAAATGCAGACCGTGGTGGAGATGACGCGATCCATCCCCTGCGCACCCGCCATTCTTCCCAAACTCCTCAAGCTCACCGAGGGATCTGCCGCCGATATCGGGGAACTCGAAACCCTCATCACAATGGATACCGGTCTCGCGACCAGCGTGCTGAGAACGGCCAACTCCGCCTACTTCGGAAATGCGTCACGCTGCGACAATATCGCTGATGCCGTCCTTCGCTTGGGCAGCAAAACCCTCTACCGGATCGCCGCAAACACACTCACCGGACGCTGGCTTGTGCATCCACTGCGGGGCTATGGATGGGAACCTGGAGACCTCTGTCGCCACTCCCTGTGTGTAGCGATCTGCGCGGAGGTCTTTGCTGGCATGACCAATCTGGCGGACACTTCGACCGCATATACCGCTGGACTGATCCACGATCTGGGCAAATTCGCCCTCGCCTACGCGAATCTCAGCGCTCTCGACGAGGTGGCGAGCCGCGTCCCAAACGAATATGCAACATGGCGCGAGGCGGAAACCGCCATTCTCGGCTATGATTCCAGCCAGGTCACCAAAGCCCTTTTGGAAAACTGGGGCTTTCCCTCGGCGTTCATCTCGGTGGGATTTTACTACCAGTCGCCGTCGCTCGCACCCGAAGCCGACAAGCCCCTTGTGACACTTATCCATGCGGCTAAACACGCAGCCTCCCAACTCGGATATGGCGTCGGAGCGGATGGATATTACTACGAACCGGATGAAAAGTGCCTAGCCGAAGCCGGCTTCACCGAAGATCAGATGGAAGCCGCCCTCCCGGAAATCCTATCCTCCATGCAACGCTTCGTGGCGGCGGACGGGGTCATTCACTTCAACTAATTTCCCCGGAAATTTTCCCATGCTTTGGGCTGGGAAATAAAATCGGGGAGAACGTGAAGATCGCTCCATTGCTGATGAAAAACTGGGGTCGCCGATCCTGATATCGGCGGCACAATCCAACTCCAGTCCGCTGAGACCGCGCGTCCGGCTTTCATTTCACGTGCGGTGAATTCCATAAACTCGGACGAGGCCCGATGGTGATCCACGATACGCGCTCCGGCGATTTCAAAGGAGTGAAGGACCGAGGCGTTCAGCTCCACAAGAGCGCGATCCAACCACATCGAGGAAGAGCGCGCCGTATCCAAGCCCATCTTTGCGGCTATCACAGGCAGTACATGGTAGCGACCGGCATCGCCCAGATCGCGGGACCCAATCTCTGTACCCATATACCAACCATTGAATGGAGCCGCCGGAAAATTCATTCCTCCTAAACTCAGATTCATGTCGGAAAGCACAGGAATCACATACCACTTGAGTCCCAATTCCGCGAACCACGGGAATTGGGGGTGCGTGAGCGGAACTTCCATTGCCTGCTCGGTCGGCGGGGGATAAACACGAGGCGCTTCACCTCTCTTTTGGATGACGATCGGAAGAAGATCAAACCTAGTCCCATCTCCCTTCCAACCCAGTCGCATCGCCTCACGGGTGAAATCTCGGTTTTTAGGATCACCAATTATGGATCCGTCCGGTTGCTCGTATCCTGCATAGGAGAGAAGTTGGTGGTTCCATATCCGAACCACTGGTCCCCCTGCGTCCGCAGGCGCAAAGATCGTTGCCATCGGCTGGATTTTTCCCTTGTTGGTGCCGACCGTGAGGTGATCCAAAAGCGCGGCGTAAACCTCATCGGGATCCGAAACATGGCGGAGATCGCGCACTTGCAGAGATGGCCAGAAAAGACGCCCGATGCAGCGCGCGTTGTTGCGCCAAGCCATACGGGCTCCATGCTCCAACTCCTCGAAGGTTGGTATCCACTCACCAGCCAGCAAAGCGGAATGACGGGAAAGCCACTTTTCCTCCGGCCATTGCTTCTCCACACGACAGGCTTGCAGAAAAGCCATTGTCTCTTGGGTGGATGACGGAAGGTTGCTCGTCAAACTCCCCTCTGCTGTATTCGCAAAAAATTCGGGACACATGATGATGGAGTTACGCCCGATGGAGCGTCACGGACGTGGAAACATCACCACTCGATCACCGAGCTGGCATAGGTCAGGCCGCCGCCGAAAACAACAAGCAACAAGAAATCCCCAACCTCAAATCGCCCAGTTCGCGCAGCCTCATCAAGAGCAATCGCCACAGCAGCGGCGGAGGTGTTTCCACATTTGTCCAAGTTGATGTGAAACTGACTCAAAGGAACTTCCAACCGGTCGGCCATCGCTTCGATGATCCGGATATTTGCTTGGTGAGGGATCACGCATTTGATGTCCTGCGGCGTCAGGCCACAACGATCAAGCACGATGTTGGCCGCACGCATCATGGATGTCACCGCCTGCTTGAATGTCTCACGCCCGTTCATTTGCAGCGTATTGAGTTTGGAGTCGATATTTTCGCTCGTGATCGGGATGGCGCAACCCCCTCCCGGCATGTGAAGGATATCGGCGTAGTTTCCATCGCTGCCCATGTGCGTTGTGATGATGCCCCGGGACCCCGGACGCGAGCGCAGGATGGCCGCTCCGGCCCCATCACCGAAGAGCACACAGGTATTACGATCCTTCCAATTCACAATGCTGCTTAGCTTATCGGCTCCGATGACGAGAACGGTATCATAGGTATGGTTCGCAATAAATTGGTTTGCGATTTCGACGCCGTAGAGGAATCCGGAACACGCAGCATTCACATCAAAACACGTCGCATTTTTCGCCCCGATCAAACGTTGGACATGACATGCGGTCGAAGGAAAAACCGTGTCAGGAGTGATTGTGCCCACAAGAATCAGGTCGATCTCCTCGACGGTAATACCGGCATTTTCGATTGCGGCTTTTGCGGCCTCGGCGGCCATGTGGCTCGTGAACTCGTTCTCTCCAGCGATGCGCCTCTCGAGAATTCCCGTGCGCTCGACAATCCATTGATGGCTCGTCTCCACCATGACTTCCAAATCGGCATTGGTGAGAATGCGCTCGGGGAGGTAGCTGCCAGTCCCGATAATAGAAGCGGAGCGCCTAGGCTTCGAGGGTATTTCGCGAAGAGTTTTTTTCATGGAGTGGTTTCATCGCTTCCACGATGCGGGTATTGATGCTGAGTTGAATTGCTGTGCGGGCCGCTCGAATGGCATTGCGGAGCGCCCTCGGAGAAGAATTTCCATGGGCCTTGATACAGATTCCGTTCACCCCGAGCAGAGGCGTTCCGCCATACTCGTCCGTGCTCGTCCGATTTTTAATCGAGCGAAAAGCGCCACGGGCGAGCCAGGCTCCAGCCATACGCAAAGGAGATTGTTTCAGCTCCACCTTGAGCCAAGAGAAAACCGATTTCGCGAACCCTTCGACGGTTTTAAGAAAAATATTGCCTGTGAATCCGTCGCAAACGACGACTTCCGCCTGTTTTTTGAATATGCCATGGCCCTCGATATTAC
>CAIWSO010000390.1 GCA_903915315.1 uncultured Spartobacteria bacterium
CCCATTCAGGCTTCCGCTCAAGGCCCGATTGCCTGCTGGTTTCTGGAAAATCTCACAAATCTGTGGCTGGCACCGGTTGCGATTGGAACCATTTTCTACATTGTTCCGAAGGTCATTTCCCGTCCGATTGCCAGCCCTTCCCTCAGCGTTTTGGGATTTTGGACGTTGATTATTTTTGCAAGTTGGACAGGTCTTAGCAATTTGGTAGGTGGTCCAGTGCCCGCGTGGATGATGAGCGCCGGTGTGGCCGCAAGCATCATGGCGATCATTCCTGTTCTCAGTATCGTACTTAATCTTCATCTCACATTGCACGGAAACTACGCAGCCATGAGTTGGAGCCCCACATTACGCTTCACGGTATTCGGTTTATATGGTTTTTTATTTTCAGGTGTCTTGGCAACCCTTTTAGCCCTTCCGGCGTTCAATGCCGTGCTTCAATTCTCCGATGTGATTGCAGGAGCGAGTCTTTTAAGTCTTTATGGGTTTGTTTCGATGACGTTCTTCGGTGCCATTTATTACATCGTCCCCCGTCTGATGAATGCCGAATGGCCATGTGTTCAATTGATACGTTGGCATTTTTGGTTTGCCCTCTCGGGATTGCTCCTCGCTTTCTCCTGTCTGCTTCTAGGCGGTCTTCTGCAAGGGTTTTCGCAATACGATGTGGCCAGCACTTTCCGCAGTTCGATCGAATTTGTTGCTCCGTTTAGGTTGATGACAGCTCTTTCTACCGGCCTATTGGTTTTGGCGCACCTCTCCTTTGCTCTCTTGTTTGTTCTAATGCTCCTTAAAACCGGAAAATCCCAAAGCGGCCCTGCGCTCTTGAACGAGCCCACCGAAAATTCATTAGAGACTCTCGCGGTATGAACAAACTTCCACTTCTATTCACCGGAATACTCATCGCTTTTGGCGCCTCCTGGCTCGGCCTTGTCGCCTATCCGGTCTCCAATCTTGGTCATCTGCAACCCCTCGATGATGAGGACACAGCTGGCTACTTTCCTCCTTCCGTTTCCGGATTGGCGGTAGCTGGACAAAAAGTCTACGCCTCGGCTGGCTGTGTGTATTGCCACTCCCAACAAGTGCGTCTTGATCCGACATCAACCGATATTGCTAAGAAACTTGGCGTCCGCCAGACTGTGCCTCGCGATTACATCCGCGAAAAAACGGCTTTCCTTGGAAAACGTCGCATCGGTCAGGATCTCTCCAACGTAGGAGCAAGGATCAGCGATGCCAACGCCCTCCACCAATACTTGTATGAGCCCGCAACGGTGACCCCATGGGGTAAGATGCCATCCTACCGGTATCTTTACAAGACAACCAAAGTGGTGAGCCAACCATCGGCGGACGCGATTCAAGGTCTGAAAGGCCCTCACGCTCCTCCAGCAGGCTATGAAGTTATTCCGACTGAAGATGCCAAGGCTTTGGTAGCCTACTTGCTCTCCCTCAATAAAAATTACCCGCTCCCGGAATCCCCGGAGCCCACAGCTAAGTAATATCGTGACTTCCAACACGCCATCCAACGAGGATCCCTCAAAATTGTCGAATCAAACCGGAGAGAAATCCTCAATTCCGGCACCCGTTCTTCGGGAAAATCCGGAGCCAACGAGTTCCAACGCGCCAATCCCGCTTGCACTCACAAGTATCTTTTTCGTTATTATTTTCATTGCAGGCATTTACCTTGCTCTCAATAGCGGTGGATTCCGTTCAGATGTCTTTAGTCCGAAATTGGTTTCATGGTCGGGTGGTGGCGCTGGTGGAGTTGCTGCACCAGTAGACCCCAAAGTTGTGGGAAAGCGTATTTTCACCCAAAATTGCGTCGTCTGTCACCAAACAAGCGGTCTTGGAATGCCGGGGCAGTTTCCGCCACTCGTAGGCAGTGAATGGGTCGTAGGTGGTGATTGGGTAGCGGACAACCACCTTGTTTCGATTCTCTTGCATGGCATGCAGGGAGCCGTTCAAGTCAAAGGAGTCACTTATAACAACGCCATGCCGCCATGGAAGCAGTTGAAAGATGATCAGATCGCAGCGGTACTAACCTATATCCGCTCCGAGTGGGGGAATGCAGCGGCTCCGATATCCCCAGAGTATGTCAAATCGATGCGGGATAAAACCACAGCAAGAACAGAGCCTTGGTCGCAAAAAGAACTTAAAGCCATGCCAGCCGAGTCAGCCGGCACTAGTGCAGCCCCTGCTGCCCCTGCACCCGCAGCAGCAAAAACAACGCCATCCGCCTGATCTCTAAATTTATGCATTCTCTCTTGCGTTTCCTTTTCGTTGTTTCGGCAATCCTCACAGGCTCTGTCCTGCCTGCCTCTGCCGAAGAAAGAACAAGCAACCTCTACTGGGCACCACCGAATAATACCATTGGCGGTGAGAAGATCGACATGTTGCTGAATTTCATATTCATCCTCACTCTCATTGTATTTGTTCTTACCCAAGTTGTTTATGTTATTTACCTGATCCGCTACCGTCGCCGCGCTGGGCAAAAAGCCCACTACAGCCATGGTAACAACACGTTGGAATTCTGGTGGACGATTATCCCAACGGCCATTTTCCTTTTGCTTGCGGTTTGGAGCAATCGCATTTGGGACGAACTGACCGCATCGCCTGTCGCGCCCGATGCCATCACCGTGGACATCGTCGGTTACCAGTTCGGCTGGGACATTCGTTACGGTGGGGCCGATGGCAAACTCGGGGAAGGCGATGTGACGAAATTCAGTGTGGAAAACAAGTTTGGCGTTGATCCCGCTGATCCTGCTGGCAAGGATGACTTCACCTCGACCGAACTAGTGATTCCTGTTGGCAAGCCAATACACGTGCTGCTCCGTTCCCGCGACGTCATTCACTCCTTCTACGTGCCTTCTTTCCGATTGTATCAGGATGCGGTTCCCGGTCGCACGATCAAGTGGATGCAATTCACGACCATAAACACAGCGAACGTCGAGTTGGCTTGCAGTCAGTTGTGTGGCACGGGCCACTACAATATGAAGGCCAATATTCGCATCCTGCCTGTTGCAGAATACGAGAAGTGGTTTGCAGGAAAAGTGGCGGCCCAAAAGGCTCTAAACTAATACCTTTGTAAGCTGCCGCCAGCTTAGCGTGACGGGTCGGAGAAAATCCCCATCTGTTTGGATGTAGATAAAACAGACCAAAATCATGAAATACATCACGCATATAACGGCCTTTCTTCTCGGTCTCATTTTCATCGTATTCGGCCTGAATTTCTTTCTGAAATTTCTGCCCGTTCCCACTCCGCCCGCAGGGTCGCCTGCGGCGATGTTTATGGGTGGTATGTATGCGAGCGGGTTTCTCGCCTTTGTGAAAGTTCTCGAAGTCCTCGGCGGGCTGTTTGTCGCCATCCCCCAAACCCGCCATCTCGGGCTCCTTATCCTAGGGCCGATCATCGTAAACATCGCCGCTTTCAATTACTTTTTCTTTGGCCCGAAAGCGCTCCTACAAGCGCCCGTTGTGGCAGTTTGCTCACTGGCCCTCATTCTCCTCATCGCCTCCTACCGCCCCTTCTTTCGATTCCTCGCCTTCCGGGCTTGATTCAAACGAATTCAGCAAAATTAATCGCGGAGCGCGCAGAGCATCCAAGGCGTCGGGTTGTCTTGAAGTGTTGTTCTATATCAATTAGGGATTCCAGTTGTCATATTTTAATAGAAATGACTCATTCACTCGTGTAACATGAATGCATGAAAACGATTACCCTCACAGATGAAGCCTATGAGAGGCTTAAGTCTTGGAAGACAGAATCATCGGAATCTTTTTCAAAGGTGGTTTTAAAAGTGATTCCCAAAAAAGGGACGGCGGCGGATATGGAGGATGCGTTTGAATGTTTGAAGCCGCTTACGGCAGCGGAAGCGGGAGAGGTTTTGAGCACCTTTGCATGGGCCAATGATTGGAATCGTGCGGCGGATGCGTGGGCTTCAGATGAAAAAGGAGATGAGCATGCGAGTTGACCGCTTGGTGGATACAAATTTTCTCATTTCACGATGGAGGGGTGGAAAAAAATCATCCGCATCGGCTTGGTTGGTTGCGAATGGTGGCTTGGTTATTGGAATCCCTTGGATGGTGAAAGCGGAATTTTTGCGAGGAGCGGAAGTGGCCGGCCACGACCGCACTGTGGCGCGCGATTTTTTAAATCGCTACCCGACCATTTGGCCCGACGATGAAATGCTGGAAAAGTATGCGACGATTTTTGCGTTTTTAAGAAAAAGAAACGAAATGATCGGGCCGCATGATCTGTGGATCGCAGTCGCCGCGTTGCAGTGCGGGGTACCACTTGTCTCCCAAAATAAGGCGGAGTTGGAGCGAGTGCCCGGTTTGCAGGTAGAGCTTTATTAGGCAGGTAAGGAGACTGGAGTAAGAATAACTGGCAGGCAAAGCAAACGTCCTCATGCCTCAACTCGGACCTGTTAATCTTGCTAATCCTGTCATCCTGTCCAAAAATCTTCATTCGTTTCATGGAACAATATCACCGCCTCCTTCGCCTGGTTTTGGACAAGGGTCGCTTCAAAAGTGACCGCACGGGCACCGGCACGTATTCGATTTTCGGAGCTCAGGAGCGGTTTGATTTGAATGAGGGCTTTCCCATCCTCACAACCAAAAAACTCCATCTCCGCTCAATCATTCACGAGCTCCTTTGGTTCCTTAAGGGCGACACGAACACTGCCTATCTCAAGGAAAACAAAGTCACGATTTGGGATGAGTGGGCGAATGAGGAAGGTGACCTCGGTCGCGTCTATGGTGCGCAGTGGCGCGACTGGCGCGGACCGGATGGGATTTCCATCGACCAGATCGCCCGCGTGGTCGAGGACATCAAAAAAAATCCCGATAGTCGCCGCTTGGTGGTATCCGCTTGGAATCCCGGCGAACTCCATCTCATGGCGCTCGCTCCATGCCATGCGCTATTCCAATTTTATGTGCAGGATGGGGAGTTGAGTTGTCAGCTTTACCAGCGGAGCGCGGATTTGTTCCTTGGCGTGCCATTCAATATCGCCTCCTACGCGCTCCTGACGCTCATGGTCGCGCAGGTATGTGATCTCAAGCCTGGTGCATTTGTGCATACATTTGGGGATCTCCACCTGTATGCGAACCACCTCGAGCAGGCCCGTCTGCAACTCACCCGTGAGGCGCGCCCACTACCAACGATGCGGCTCAACCTCGAGCGCCGCCGCTTGGAGGATTTCGTGTTTGAGGACTTCACACTCGAAGGCTACGACCCGCATCCCGCGATCAAAGCTCCCATTTCTGTTTAGCGTAAATCGGGGGAAATTGACCACAGATGGCACAGAGGGCACAGAGAGCACAGAGGAGAAAAAAAGGTGAGGCTACATTTTTATAAAAATCCTATGTCAAACGTGCGCCGAATAAAAAAGGATCTACCTCTCCAAACCTCTAATACCATTGGCCCTTTGAAATTGGACTTTGCAGCGGAAAAGAAGGGGGTACGGCCGTCTCGGCCGTGTGGGAACTGGTCTACTTGTTCGCACCCTGCCCAC
>CAIWSO010000391.1 GCA_903915315.1 uncultured Spartobacteria bacterium
AAAAAATCCGGATGTCTGATGGCTTTTCTGTTCGTGGCGCTCTGTGTGAGCATGTTTGTGAATCTGATTTCGCTGGCTCTGCTCGGCACAAAAACCGGCTCTGTGTTTGCGCACACGAACCTCATCCCGCCCAAGGAATTTGATGAGGAAATCCTGGTTCCCTCGGAATCTTCTCACGATAAAGTGGCGGTGATCCCGCTTGAGGGCGTGATCGCCTTTGGCCAAGAGGGAAGTTTAGGAGGCTCCATGGTGGAGGATTTTAAATCTGCTATTGAACAGGCTGTTGAGGACCCTCATGTGAAGGCCATCATTGTCGAGATGGATTCTCCCGGGGGCGAAGTCACGGCATCCGACGTTCTTTACAATGCGCTCCGCCAGTTGAAAGCGGAAAAGCCCGTGGTCGTTTACTTCAACTCCATCGGAGCCTCGGGAGCGTATTACACGGCCTGTGGAGCCGATTGGATCATGTGCAACGACACCACTTTCACTGGCAGCATCGGTGTGATCATATCCACCCTTAACTACCGCGACCTCTTTGGGAAAGTCGGCCTCGAGTCGGTCACTTTCAAGAGTGGAAAATTCAAGGATATGCTCAATGGTGGTCGTGAAATGACGCAGGATGAGAAGGATTATGTGCAGGGGCTTGTGATGCAAAGTTACGACCGCTTTGTTGGGATCGTGGCGGCCTCGCGAAAACTGGATGAAAAGGAACTTCGCGCAGGAGCCGCTGATGGCCGTATCCTCAGCGGCACGGATGCCCTCGCGGCCCGTCTCGTTGATCAACTCGGGTATATCGAAGATGCCTATGCGAAAGCCCGCGAACTGGGGCAAGCCCCCGATGCAGAAATCATCCGCTACTCCCGCTCGTATGACTTCGATCGCTTTCTTCGACTCTTCGGCGAGGCCCGCGCGGCAAAGCTTCAAATCGAATTTCCAGGAAAAAACTACGCACTCCAGCCTGGTCGCATTTATCTTTTGCCCAGCTTTTTTGCGCCTTAGTTTATTGCGAAACCGCCCCATCCGAGTGACGACTCCATGAAGAAATCACGTATCGAGACATCCGCTAAGGCGATCGGAATCCAGTCACCCTTTGCCTCTCTGAGCATGGAGGGCTTGCCTGACGGGCCGAGTGAACCAATCCAGCGCCAGCCGCTTCCGCCCACGAAACTCGGCCGTGTTGTGCTTCGCAGAGAGAAGTCCGAGCGAGGAGGGAAAACGGTGGTCGTGGTTTCGGATTTTGCGACCCATTTGATGGAGTCTGAAATCGCGGAATTCGCTCGAAAGGCCCGTCAGTCGTGTGGTTGTGGTGGCACTGTGAGGGGGAGGGAGATCGAGTTACAGGGAGACAACCCTGCACAAGTCCGCGCCTTTTTTGAAAAAGCGGGTTTCCGCGTGGCTGGGGTGTAATACCAAAAGCCGCTTGCTTTTGGATTTTTGAAAAGGGGCACAGCGCGTCTCTCCGATCCGTAGGCTCGAAGAGCCGGAGGCGCCGCCTGTGTGCGTTGGCGTGCTCCTCGGTTCCAGTGGGCAGGGTGCGAACAAGTAGACCAGTTCCCACACGGCCGAGACGGCCGTCCCCCCTTCTTTTCCGCTGCAAAGTCCA
>CAIWSO010000392.1 GCA_903915315.1 uncultured Spartobacteria bacterium
CACTCATGTCGGGCGCGCTCCTGGGCGACTTTAAAAGTCCAGGCCTCGCAGAGTTTGATACATCCCTTGGGTTTACGCCCATGATTTACAAAACTATTGGAGCCTCTATCCCATTAGTATTTCCACTTTTTCAAGAAAACAAAACACAACCTTCCAAGCGAGATCAGCTTGCAAAGTTGTTTTTAAATTCGTTTGACATTCAGAATCAGTTAAAAAATCGGGACGCGATGCATGCTTCTTTGTATCTCTGGTCCAAAACCTTTTTGTGTAATCGACTGCTGCGCTCTTACGGAGATGGAATGGAAATGAGCCACTCCATCGAGGGTCGAGTGCCCTTTTTGGACCATCACTTGGTAGAATTTGTGTCTAAGTTGCCAGTTCACTACAAGGCAAAAGGAGTTACCGACAAATTTATCTTGAGAGAAGCCGCAAAACCCTACCTCACACCGTCTATTTTTGCTCGGCAAAAACACCCCTTCGCGGCAGCGCCTGTTGCTGCTGTCAAAAACGGAAAACTCATGCAAATCTTTGTGGACACACTTAATAGCGATAGCGTGGCTCAAATTTCCATTTTGAACCGTGATACCTGTAAACGCGTTGCCTCTTTGCTTCCGGCTTCTGATGGCTTGCAAGCAAAATCACTCGAGATCATTGCACTAAGAATTGCAAGCCTGGTTGCGATTCAGAAGTCTCTTATTTCTTGACTTGGATCACCAATCAGACCAATTCAACGAGTTTTTTGCCGGATTCACGGAATAGTTCTGGACTTAACCCAGAATTTTTTGCTTGCTGAAAGCGGGATCAGTTCTCGGAAAATAGATCGATAGGCACAACGCCTGCGACGCCGGACGAACTGTTTCCATCAACCATTCATTCCAATGAGCACCCGTTCCATAAAATGTCTCCTCACAGCAACTCTGCTTATCGCAGCAGGCGCTCTCACAAGCACAGCATTGGCCGAAGATCTGACCCTCTACTCCAATGTTGTAAAGCATGTCGACGGCCATAACGAAGCCAAGGATTTCGGTGTAGGCCATCGACGGATTCGCGAGAATGAAATCCGGCTCTCCGAGAAAGGAAAAGTGGTTGGCAAATGCTACTCGATCTCTACCACAGTAAAGGTGAACAACAAGGCGGGTACCGGGACACGCGTTGCGCTTGGAGTGGTGCAACTTCCCAAGGGCACTTTCTGGACTGAAACCACCGCGACTGATATGCCCCACAAGGCTGTTCCTGGGTTAGGTCACAAACATAGCGGCATTATCCTCGGTGGAACCCGCGATTACGAAGGTGTGACTGGTTCCTACGATCTTGAACTCAGCAAGGACGGTAAATATACCGTCACAGTTTGCCACATCGTGCGGGATAAAAAATAACAAATATTCTTTGGACAGTCTGTTGATACTTCAATGGGCTCGTTATGATTTGTATTCTGGTTTCGGAGGGGAGGCCCTCCGAAATCTTTTCATTTTTTGGATTGCTTTAATGTCACAGCGCGATCGTGTCGCCAAAACACAGATCCTACTCAAGGTTCAAAAA
>CAIWSO010000393.1 GCA_903915315.1 uncultured Spartobacteria bacterium
CCCAAAGCGGCATTCCAAGCCAGCGGAGCCAACAAGATCATCATCGGCAATAAAAGCAGCCCAGCCAATGCGATGAGTGCCCGGCGTTCTTTTTCATAGATCGGTCGCCGCAGATAGAAGCACAAACCCAGTGAGAAAAGAACCGCTTCATATCGAAAGAGCACCGCAAGGGAAAGGAAGGCTGCGGCGAAATACCAAGCGCCACCGATATCTTCTCGGGAATGGACGACAGCTAAGGCCGCAGCCAGTGTCAGAAAAAGGGTCGGCACCAGTGGGCCCATCGTCACGCACTCTTCATTGAAGAGGGGAAGCGCGTTGAGCGCCACGACCAGCCACCCAGCAACAACCTCATCGAACAATGAACGTGCAAGCAACCAAGCACACCAAGCGGCGGCAAATCCCAAGATGGGCCATGCAAGACGAATGAGATTCAATGAATCCCCCGTCAACCAGCCCAGCACATGAACAAGAAGCGCCGTGCCTGGAGGACCATCAAAGAAAGCCGGTGCAAGACGGTCACTACACATCCAGTAGTAGGCTTCCTGTGGGGCAATACCCTGCAAGGCCAGCCACACACAACGCAGAAGAGTGAGTGCAGCAAGAAAAACGAAGACGGTTTTGGATTTCACGATTCGATCAGATCAGGATGGGCGGAATGTAGGACGGGAGCGATTCTCTGTCCAAATCGCCTCCAGAGGAAAGCGCAAATCCAGTAGGTCAAGCATCCACATGCGATACCAATCATGGCCCCGGCTAAAACATCGGATGGCCAGTGAGCGCCGACATAAACGCGGCTCATAGCTACCAACGCTGCGGGAACAAACGCAATCCAACCCCGACCCCGATAAAAAACAAAACACACCGCAGCTATGGCAAAACAGTTGGAGGAGTGTGAAGAGGGAAAGGATTTGCCTTTCACGGCGGGACTCTCAGGAGCAGAAATTCGAACCTGCAGAGGCAAAGCCATAGCAAGAATGCGCGGTGTCGCCTTTTCTAGGTCGATCGTTCGTACACCCGCCATCACCTGCGGAGGCCTCGGTCGGGCAATCAGGTGCTTGAGATTTCGACAAACCAATCCGTCCGATATCCCAACAGAGAGACCTATCACTACCAGCATCGCCCTCGCTTGGAATCCCCCAAAACACAATCCCAACCCAGCCGCCAATACGATAAACGGCCACCACGCTGCCCAACTACTCAGCGTTGCCATTGCCACATCCAGAGGCGGAATGACGAGTTGGTGATTGATAAATTGAAGAATAGCGATGTCCATCGACAAAAAGAGGATCCAACTAACATTGGACGAAGCAAAAACGGTGGCAAGTCCGCAAAAACCAGAAGGATTGAAAAACAACAGCAAGCGATCTTCTCACAGCACAAATTGATTCAAAAACTCAGGTATCCGCCGCTCGATCCAAAATCCCTGAGCATCTAAAAAACCAAGGTGTCCACCCGAATTCGGCGTCTCCAGAGATAGGCAAGGATTTTGACGCCCTTCCTTATAGGGGAACGACTCCAAACTCAAAAAGGGATCATCTTTCGCATTGAGCAAAAGCGTTGGAATGGAAATGCGGTTGAGATACCCGATCGCACTGGACTGACTCCAATAATCCTCCGCATCCCGGAAACCATGAATACGCGCCGTGTAGCGGTCATCAAAAATAGAAAAACTCCGGACGTCACGAACTCCCGTGGCATCGATCTCCGTTGGAAATCGCTTTGCCTTGGCTTCAACCTTGGCAGCTAGACTCTTCATGAATCGGCGAAGATAGATTTGATTGCCTGGCCGACGATCGAGAGCGCGGGCACTTGAAGCCAAATCAACGGGCGCCGATATCGCAACTGCAGCATGGACGAAGGGATGCACGTTTCCCTCGCCGAGATATTTTAAAATCATATTCCCTCCGAGACTTAAGCCCACAAGCGCAAGGCTGGAATACCCCCCCGCCGCATGGCTGAGCACCGCAGACAAATCACCCGTCTCCCCGCTGTGGTAAAAGCGAAGGCACCGATTCAGTTCTCCACTACAACCGCGAAAGTTCCACGCGAGCGTATCCCATCCTGCTTTGTTAAGAGCGGCGGAGAGACCTCGGATGTCCCTATTTTTCGAGCTACCCTCAAGACCATGGGAGATCACCGCCAATCGCCGATGCCCTGCTTTGACCCAGTCCAAATCCAGAAAGTCCCCATCCGGCAATTCGAGTCGCTCTGCGACAACATCATTCCGAAACCTCCTTGGCAAAAGCGCCCCCAAAATCGTCTGCAAATGCCCGTTTCGCAGAAATAAAGGCGGCCGGAAGCGGGATTCCAGGAGTGGCATGAGTCGCTTAGACGGAAGACGCTGAGAAACTCAAATTCCGAAAGACCTCACCGAGTGAGCGGATCTGATCGGGATGATGCAGCGAAGTGACAGTGAATCTTAATCGCGCGGCGCCCTTCGCCACGGTGGGAAATCGAATGGCCGCAACAAGGAATCCTTTTTGCAATAGTTCGGTCGAGGCTGATGTTGCGGCGTTCTCGGGTCCGAGGATGTGTGGGATAATGGCGCTTTCTGGCTTGGGGGCCTGGAGTTCGGCGGCGAGGTTGCGGATATTTTCCCAGAGACATTCACGGAGGCGCCCCCCTTCAGGAGATTGCGCTATTTCAATCGCCTTGGTTGCGGCAGCCGCGACCGGCGCTGGCGGTGCTGTGGAAAAAATAAAACTCCGCGCGCGATTGATCAAATAATCCCGTAGGACTCGACTGCCTGCAACATAAGCGCCATGAGCCCCGAGGGCTTTTCCTAGGGTCCCCATTTGGACCTCGATGCGGTCACCGATCCCAAGCTCTTCAGCCAAACCTCCGCCACTCGGTCCGAGCACCCCTACGGCATGCGCTTCGTCGAGAAAAAGCCAAGCGCCATAGCGTTCCTTCAAATCCACAATCTCCCTCAGTGGAGCAAGATCACCATCCATGCTATAAACAGACTCCACAACGATGAGCACGCGGGCCTGCGGATGTTTGCGCGAAGCCCATGCCAAATGACTTTCCAGCTTGTTGAGATCATTGTGCGGAAACACGCGGAGGACAGCTCCGCTCAGCCGAGCGGCATCAATCAAACAAGCGTGGGAGAGCTTGTCCATGATGATGACATCATCCTTGCCGCAGATCGCCGGGATTGTTCCCAGCGCTGCTGCGTAACCACTATGGAAGGCGAGCGCTGCTGGAGTGCGCTTGAATCGCGCGATGGACACCTCCAATTCCTCATGAGCGGTCATCGTTCCACAAATGAGTCGCGAGGCTCCAGAGCCGAATCCGCCACGCTCCCATTCTCCCATGGCCGCATCGCGAATCGCCGGATGCGCGGCGAGGCCGAGATAATCGTTGGAGGAAAAATTCACCACCATCACGTCTCCGCGCCTGACGAGAGGAAGTTGAGGGGTTTCCAGCGGCGTAAGCCGACGCGTAAGACCGGCTAACTCGATTTCCTCGAGGGCATCCGACAAAAAAGCATCGAAAGATTTGGGCATCACTTCCGATCGATCAGATCGCACATCTCGCGAACGGCGGCATGCAGCCCCACGGCAATAGCGCGGGAGATGATCGCGTGGCCGATATTGAGTTCCTCAAGGCCCGGCAAAACCAGTATGGCAGTCGTGTTCTCGTAATTCAGACCATGCCCCGCATTCACTCTCAGCTTCAATTCACACGCGAGTGCGGCTCCCTCCATAAGTTTGTGTAATTCCTTGTCTCGAGCAGCACCCGTGGCATTCGCGTAAGCGCCGGTGTGAAGCTCGACAAAGTCCGCCCCGAGAGCAGCCGCCGCACGGATTTGGGATTCCTCTGGATCGATGAATAAACTGATACGTGTTCCCACTTCCCGTAAACGCGCGATCGCGGGCGCAAGGACATCAAGTCGACCCGCACAATCCAAGCCCCCCTCGGTCGTCACCTCGAGTCGATTCTCTGGAACTAGGCACACATCCTCCGGACGCACGGCCAAGGCGACGCGAAGAATGTCTTCCGAGAGACCCATTTCAAAGTTGAGCTTCGTCGTGATTTTTTCTCGTAGGAGAAAAATATCCCGATCCTGCATATGACGGCGATCTTCGCGAAGGTGGGCGGTGATACCACTAGCGCCCGCCAATTCAGCAATCAGGGCAGCCGCCACAGGGTCTGGCTCCGCATTGTGGCTTTCAGGTTGCTCACGATAGCGGGCTTGGCGAAGGGTCGCCACATGATCGATATTAACTCCGAGACTTGGCATGGGTCGGATACTTGCGCTTGATCCGCCTTGCGGCAAGGATTGCATCGCGCAATGCCTCGAATCCCGAAAGAAAGGATACCTTCGATCCCTTCACATCCGCCCACTCCACAGGCAATTCGAGACTCCGAAAACCGAGTTGACTGGCGAGCAACAATACCTCGACATCAAATCCAAATCCATCCTGTTCGAGCTTGGAGAAAACAGCCTGAGCTGCATCACGGCGGAATGCCTTGAAGCCGCACTGGGTATCCGCCAAGTGGGTGATTCCGGCCAGACGGAGTGCGAGATTGAACATTCGCCCGGACAACTCGCGCGTGAAGGATTGATGCACTCGAATAATGCTCTCCGGGTGACGCCGACTTCCAACAAGCACATCGGCCTCTTCGGCGTGTTTTAAAAATTCCGGGATGTAACCCAGCGGCACACTCAAATCGGCATCCATGAAAAAAATCAAATCTCCACGGGCTCGAAGCATTCCCGTTTTAACAGCGTAGCCTTTGCCTCTCGCAACGGGATTGGCAATCACCACAAATCGTGGATCTCCCCCAATCGCTTCACGCACAGCCGCCTCTGTCCCATCCGCACTCAACTCAATGACGATGATAAATTCCCACGCTTCATCTGGAAAAATATTCCGGATTTGTCGAATCGAGGGCGGTAAACGCAAGGCCTCGTTTTTCGCGGGAATGACAATACTGAGGCGCGGTGCTTGATTGGACATCTGTGGAGAGTTTAACTCAAGCACGTGACCGATAGATTTGATAAAAGCCCATGGCCAAGCATCGTGATTGTTTGCATCGCCATTGTTCTGCGTTGCTGGCTCATTGAAATCAAGCCTCCTCATTTTGACGAGGGCATCAACGGCTGGTTTGCGGATCAAATGACGGCCACAGGGTATTACCGTTACGATCCGACGAACTACCACGGCCCACTCCATTTTTACGCTGTTTTTTTATCCCAGACGCTCTTCGGCCGTGAGGTTTGGGCTTTGAGGCTTCCAGCGATCCTCGCCAGCGTGCTTTGCGTTGTCGCGATGCTGCGGTTCCGAGAGTTTTTTGGCACAGGGGTGGCACGACTGGCGGCATTGGCGATGGCCGTATCCCCTGGGCTCGTCTTCTACGGCCGATATTCCATCCACGAAAGTTGGCAGGTTTTATTTTCCATTTTGTTCCTCCACGGACTGCTGGGGCTATGGCAAAACGGAAACCGCCGCGATTTCTTCACCCTCATTGCGGCCGTCACAGGAATGATTCTCACGAAGGAAACCTACCTCGTGCACCTTGGTTGCTTCGCCCTCGCCGCCTTTGTGCTATCGGTCTGGCACCGCCTCGTCTCCTCGCGCCCCAGCTATACCATAGCTCCGCAAAAATGGAGACAGGATGACGTGATACTGGGCATCGGCCTAGCAGTGCTGATCATCATCTTTTTCTATTCTGGAACATTTCGGGATTTCGGTGCTCTCCGAGGGCTTTATCAGACATTCACAGTTTGGGTGAAGACTGGCATCGATTCGGGCGGCCATCACAAAACCACTTACGACATCATCGGCCCGCTGAATTACTATTGGATCGCCATCATGGGCCGCTACGAATGGCCGGCACTGGCGGGTGTATTTGCCTGTCTTCGCTACATGGCACCCTCCGATGCCCGCTTGCGCTACATTGCAATCGCATCCACCGGCACCCTCCTTGCCTATTCTCTCATTTCCTACAAGACGCCATGGTGCATCACTTCGATCATCTGGCCGTTTTATATCCTCTTGGGCGCCCTCCTAAAAGAGTGGGCTGATTATTGCCTCCGTCGCTGGGTCTGGCTTGTTGCCGCTCCTCTTATTGCCGTTTCCCTTTGGTCGTCGATCCGACTCAACTTTTTTTTCTACACCGACGACAGTGAACCCTATGTTTATGTCCAGACCCTAGAAGACATCCGTAAATTCACCGAC
>CAIWSO010000394.1 GCA_903915315.1 uncultured Spartobacteria bacterium
AAAGCCGTCGTCTATGATGGCACTGGCGATGGTCACTACGACACGATCAGCGCGTTTATCAAAAGCATCCGGGGCAGCGATCCGGACGCCGCTATTTACTGGCTCGCAAAAATGCTCCATGTCGGCGAGGAAGTGCGCTTTATCACCCGACGCTTGGTCATTTGCGCCAGCGAGGACATAGGCATGGCGGATTCCAACGCCCTTCTTGTTGCCCAAGCCGCCGCTCAGGCTGTGGAGTTCATTGGCCTGCCCGAAGCCAACCTCCTCCTCGCCCACGCGACCGTTTATCTGGCCACGGCCCCCAAGAGCAACAGTTGCACGGTCGCCATCGGCAAGGCCTCACAGGAGATCCGCGATGGCCGCACTCTCGCGGTTCCCACCCACCTCCGTGATGGGCACTACAAAGGCTCCGAACGCCTAGGCCACGGAAAAGGCTATCTCTACAGTCACGACTTCGAGGGATCCTATGTCCCCCAAGCCTACCTTCCCGAAGGCCGACGCTATTACGAGCCCACAGAAAATGGCCTCGAAAAACGCATCAAGGAACGCCTCGCCCACTGGCGGGCCATTTTTGAACAAAACCAGTAAAATGACCCCACAAATTCATGGAATCCCCCGCAACCGGAATATAGGGTAGCGATCACCGATGGTTGAGCTCCGCCAAATCACCAAACGCTTCGGCGCCTTCGAAGCCCTCCAGTGTACCAACCTCGAGATCAAGGCCGGTGAGTTCATGACCTTTCTTGGCCCCTCCGGTTGCGGCAAGACGACCTGCCTTCGACTTATCAGTGGATTTGACGCCCCCACTTCCGGCCAGATCTTGATCGATGGACGCGATGTGACTTGGGATCCCCCCTACCGCAGGGATGTGAATCAGGTCTTTCAAAGCTACGCCCTTTTCCCCCACCTCACCATCTACGAGAACATCGCCTTCGGTCTCCGGATGAAACGGGTTTCCGCTCCGGAAATCAAAAAACGCGTCGATCGCGTGATCCAGATGACCTCCCTGGAAGCCTTTGTCGATCGCAAGCCCGCCCAGATGTCCGGCGGTCAGCGTCAGCGAGTCGCGCTCGCCAGAGCCATCATTTGCGAGCCAAAGGTCCTCCTCCTCGACGAACCCCTCAGCGCCCTCGATGCCAAACTTCGCGCCCAAATGCGCATCGAGCTCAAGCTACTGCAGAAAAAACTCGGCATCACCTTCATCTTTGTCACCCACGATCAAGAGGAAGCCCTCACCATGAGCGACCGCGTGGCCGTGATCAATGAAGGTCGCGTCGAGCAGATCGGCACCGTTCACGACATCTATTACCAACCCGCCACCCGATTCGTCGCCTCCTTCATCGGGGAAACAAATCTCATCAACGCCGAAGTCATCGGCGCGGATGCCACCCACACCCTCTGCCGCCTCGAGGGCGGACTCACCCTACGCATCCCAATATCCCCCACCCCAATTGGCACAAAAATTCTCCTGTCTCTCCGACCCGAAAAAATCCGACTTCACCGCGCGGACTCCGGCGTCATGAATTCGTTCCCCGCCCGCATCGCCATGGAAGTCTTCAAGGGTGCCGTCGATGATCTCACTCTTGTGACCCAGGGCGGCCTCGAACTCCGCGCCCTTCTCGCCAATCACGGCCAGACCGAACTCGACTTCCATGAGGGCGAGTCCACCTTTGCCAGCATTCAGCCTGAGGATATCAACATCATTGAGGCTTGATCGCCGCCGACTCCCTCGCCAGAGAGCCCATCGCTCAATTCGAGACAGTCGCTGTTCTTTTTTGTTCAAAAAAAAATCCGAAAAAAAGTTTTGACAAGTTTAAGCACTCTGATAAGTCATGGCACGGATAGTGCTATTAGACCCCTGTGCTTCTCTAAAAGTTGCGCGGAATTAATAATAACCAAATCCACCTTAAAAAAGGGGTTTGGGTCAGCAAAACAAACAAAACAAAAACATACATAACCTAAATATGAAACTGACAAAAATCGTTGCCATATCGAGCCTCGCAGCTCTCGCAATCACACCGGTCTTCGCCGGCGCCAAATCCTTCAAAGAGACCGTCGTCGTCCAAGAAGAAGCCAAACCAGCTTGGTCCGCTTCCCTCAGCACTGGCTGGGATAGTGCCTACATGTTCCGCGGCGCAAACGTGCTTCGCGATACAACTAATCATGCAAAAGGTGGAGAAAATGGCAACGAATGGGACAACGGCATCCAGTGGACAGCCGCCAGCTTCACCTACAATCTCACTCCCAACGACTCAATTACGTTGAGCCCTTGGATGGGTTATGGCCTTGCATCAGGACAAAGCTACAAAGAGTTTGATATTGCTCTGAACTACGCCCACACCATCGACGCCCTCACTTTGGGCCTTGGCTATACATTCTATAACATCATGGGAGAGAACACAAGCCATCTAACCCAACATGGTGCTGCTCGCCAAACCTACGCCAATGAGATCAATGCTTCAGTTGGTTACAACATTGACCTTGGTTTTATGAAGCTCACCCCTTCGGTAACCTACTTCTACAACATTGGACCTGACAACGAAGAAGGTCAAAATAATGTAGGAAGCATGAGCTCGGCAGCCAGCTACCTCAGCCTTCGCCTTGATGGCAGCGTCGCGATCACTGATCGCCTCTCGCTTAATCCCTACGTTGGTTATGGCATCAACTTCCGCCAAAATTGGGAAGACAATGAAGAGTTCAATGGTTCCAACAATGTGGAATATGGTGTAGCCGCTCCTTTCAAGATCAACAACACGATCACG
>CAIWSO010000395.1 GCA_903915315.1 uncultured Spartobacteria bacterium
CGCTATACGCATGCTGGTGATTGAACTCGCCAATCCTTTTCAGCAGTGCGGGGTAGGTCGAACCAGTCACGGTATATTTTGGGTGCGGCGGGAAGTGCCAGGCCCATAGGGCAATCAAGTCGGCACCCTCTTTTTCCAACAAGTCGATGGATGCGCATGCGAAACCTGCAAGCGGGTCTTCGGTGATGTAAGGGGGGTGTTGGCCGAGTTCCCCGACGAATAGCGGCGTGCCTGAGTCGGTTGCGGCGCGGGCGTAGGCTGTCATCAATTCAAAGCCGCGCAGGCTGAGCCCGCCCACGCTTTTACGGCCGAGTGTCGATTTTTCGTCGGGTTGAAAGCCTCCATCCATGTTGCCGTAGCAATGGATGGACATTACATCCAGAGGCCGTGGCTGACTGCTTCGAAGAGCTGCAATGTGGTCCTCCAGATTGTCTTCCTTCCATACTTGCTTTGGAAAGCTCTCGCGGAGGGAGCGACTGGTGGGCCGTGGCCCACGATCGCCACTGGTGACAAGGTGATTTGGATCAGTGGCGTGGAGATGCATCGTCATGCTCGTGTAAAAGGAAAGCAGCATATCCGTCGTCAGGCTGTCTTCACGGGTACGGGCGGGGCGGGTTCCAAGGGTCTTCGATCCGGCACCGTCGGCTTCCGGGCGGTCGGATGAATTCAGGTCGGCTTCGAGGAAGTATTCGTTGCCGAGTTCCCACAACAGCACGTTGGGGTCGTCTTTGTAACGGGATACCAGTTCGGTGGCGTAGGCCCGCATCGCCTGGTAGGTCTTGGAATTCGAGTCGGCGATTTTGCTGCGGGGTTCATCGCAGAGGTCAGACCAGAGGTTACTCATCCAGAAGAGGCTCGGCACAAGCATGACGCCATGTTCTCGCGCATGGCGAAATAACTCATCCATGCGGGCCCAATACGCCTGCCTGTCCTCAAAATAGAGCTTCATGTCACGGGGCCAAAATCCAGAGGCCCAAAACCTCAGGAAGCGGACCCCGGACCGGCTCGCGTCGTCAATAGCCGCAAAACTCTTTGCGCGACCTTCATTGCCTCCGAGTAGGAGGGAAGAAAACAAGTCAGGCTGATTGAAACCAATGGCTCGGAAGGGTGTCTCGGCTCGTGTCAGACCGACACCCTCTGCTTTGACGAAGTGCCCGCCTTTGGTTGTGTCGATATCCGCGGAGAGTTGGGCCAGCGGAGCAAGCAGCAGGGTGGCGATAATTGGGACGTTCATGGGCAAGTGGTAATCCTTTTGGGTCAGGGCGTGACGGGGAGGAACTGCACGGCGTCGGTGACGACGATGCCGGTTGTACCCGCGTTGCTCACGACAACAGTGGCTTCCTCGGTGGCGAAATCGAACTTACCGAGGCTGATCCAGAGTCCGTCGATGGGTGGGGTCTGGGTGAAGTCGATCCGGACGGTCTTTGGACCTTGGGCGGTGTAGAGGGTGATGGGTGCGCTTTTTTCGGCTCCTCGCACGTTCGTGTAGGCGTAGCGGACCTCGTATTGGCCAGTTTTGGGGAGGAGGGCGCGATAGCGGAAGGTTTTTTCTGCCTTGCCGTGGCTCACGTCGCAGCGGAAAGACTGACCGACAAAGCGTCCGTCGTGCCGGCTCACCCAATCGTCGGTGAAGGTGACGTCGAGGTCGTCGACGACGATGCCAGGCAGTGCTGTGGGTGCGATGGGCTCGGGCTTGGGCCGGTCGGGTTTGAAGTCGAGGACCTGGTTTTGTTTGGCGAGTTGGTCGCGTAGTTGGTCGTAGGCGATGTCTTGCACAGGGCAATTGTTCTGCAGGGCGAGGCTTGCAGCTGTGGCGGCGGACTCCGATAGAACCATGAACACGGGCTCCATGCGGATGGATAGGAAGGCGACGTGCGAGGCGGAGAGCGACCACGGGACGAGAAGGTTCTCGCACTCGGCGCGGCGGGGGACGATGGAGCGGTAGCTGATGGGATAGGGGCTGTGACCGGTTTGGTAGATGCCGCCTTCAACAAGGGCGTATCCTTCGGCGCTTACGAAGCGCTGGATGTTGTGGCAATCGAGTGGGTAGGCGCCGAGGCCGATGGAGTCAGGAGCGACCTGTGGGCCGAGGATGTTGTTCTCGGTCATGACGTAATCGCTGATCATCCGGCGGGCTTCACGGACGTAAATTTGCCAGGGCCAGTGACCGGTATCGCCGAACTCGTCTTTGGCGTAACCCCAGTGGTTGAGCTGCTGGCGAATTTCGGTTGGGACCCGTTCGTCCGTGAGGAAGAAGTAAAGGAGACCTTTTTGATAGCGGATGTGCTCGGCGATAATGCGGTCGCGGGTTGCGTAGTCGCCCTCGACGTAGCCGTCGTTGCCTCGCAGGTAGTCCACGCTGAACGGGCCGAAGTTGTTGAGGTCGGTCTTTCGGTTGGGCATCGCATCATGGAGGCCGAAGGGGTGGTCGAAGCCCGCTTTGAAGTAGCGTCCGAGGAGTTCGTAGCGTGCTGCGTCGTAGCCCTTAGGGCGCTGGATCGGGATTCGGTTCTCTGGGACGTCGGTGAGGCAGAGGCGGAAATTATAGGTCTGCACCAGTTTATCGGCGCTGCCTTCGGCGCCCATGGCGGCAGGCGATGCTGCGTGGATTTCGGGAAGGAGACCGCTGGAGGCGTCGCCGGGTTTGATATAGGGGTCCGCTCGATGGCGGAACTGGTGCTCGACTCCGGCGCGCGGTTGGACCCCGGCGAAGCGTTCGTTGTAGGTCTGTTGGCTCTCGCGTCCAAAGGTAGACGTGACGCCAGCGCCCGGGAGGAGATCGCCCTCATAG
>CAIWSO010000396.1 GCA_903915315.1 uncultured Spartobacteria bacterium
CATTTTCGCTCCACGGAGATCTGGCAGACGGCCGTGGATGCCAATAAAAGCGACTCGCATGGCTGGCTGGGGCGGTATTTTGATTCCTGTTGTCAGGGCGAAGATCCGGCTGTGGGTGTGAGTATCGGCAACCAGGCTCCGCAGGCGTTTACCGCAAAAGAGCCGCGCGGCATTTCGTTTGCGAAGCCGGAGCAGTTTCGCTTCGACCTCAAGCAATCGGCTATTCCCGATGCCGCTGATGAGTTTTTCCGCTCAGTGAATGACGTTGAATCCATGGACGGGGGAAGTATTGGAATGCTCCCAGGATCGAACTCAGGAGGCGGCGAGACACTGGATTTTCTCCAACGCACCGCGCTCGATGCCGTGATGTCCTCCGACAAAGTGCTCGATATCACGAAGCGTTCCCGCTCGTCCGTCACCTATCCTAATAGCAAGCTTGCGAACTCGCTCAACCTCGTCGCCCGCCTCATCGGCGGGGGAATGCCGACGCGTGTTTACTATGTCGCTCAGGGTGGCTACGACACCCATAGCAACCAAGCGGGGTCTCACCAGCAATTGATGCGCGAGTTGGATTCTTCGATGAGCGCTTTTGTAGCCGACCTGAAGGCCCAAGGGAATTTTGACCGTGTGATGATGATGACATTCAGTGAATTCGGTCGCCGCGTGGCCGAGAATGGGAGCGGAGGCACGGATCATGGCGCCGCCGCACCGCTGTTTGTGGCCGGTGGAGCCGTCAAGCCCGGCATCTTCGGAACCGCACCTAGCCTCACTAAACTGAATAACGGCGACCTGATTCATAGTGTCGATTTTCGGAGTGTGTATGCGACAGTGCTATCGAAGTGGCTCAAAGCCCCCGTGGAGCCTATTCTGCATCGAAACTTCCCTATCTTGCCGTTTATCTAAGACCTCTAACTTGAGAAGCGCGGCGGCGGGCATTTTTTGCTGGAATGCCTGACCTGCAAAACGCATGGTCTCTCGCCTATGTCCGTTCTTATCGTTGGTTCCATTGGGTTGGATGACATCAAAACGCAACTCGCTGAGCACAAAAACCTGCTGGGTGGCTCCGCTTCCTACGGTGCGGTTTCCGCTTCGAATTTCGGTCCGGTGAATCTGGTCGGCATCGTGGGTGAGGATTTCCCGAAAGAGCACATCGACCTCTTTTGCAATCGCGGCATCGATTTGAAGGGGCTCCAGATCGTTCCCGGTGAGACCTTCCGCTGGTCCGGCGAATACATGTGGGACATGAATACCCGCGAGACGCTGTCCATCGCGCTCAATGTCTTCGAGCATTTCACACCCACGCTACCGAAGGAATACCACGATACTGCCTTTGTGCTTCTGGCGAACATCGCTCCCGATCTCCAGCACCATGTTCTGAACCAAGTCACCCAGCCGCGATTTGTGATCGCGGATACGATGGATCTCTGGATCAACATCGCCAAAGAGTCGCTCGCCAAGCTCGTCGCCCGCGTGGACATGCTCATCCTCAATGACGGTGAAGCCCGTCAATTCACAGGTGAGACGAGTCTCATCAAAGCCGGCAAAGCCATTCGCGCGATGGGCCCTCGGTATGTGGCTATCAAAAAAGGCGAGCACGGTTGCTTGCTCTTCGGTCCCGAGGCGGAGTTTTTCAGTTGTCCTGCGTATCCGCTCGAGGACATCCACGATCCGACCGGCGCTGGCGATAGCTTTGCCGGAGGATTGGCTGGCTATCTCGCTGCGAACGCTGCTTCTGGGGAAGTAACCTTCGAACTGCTGAAAAAAGCCGTCGTTTATGGCAGCGTGCTCGCCAGTTACAACGTCGAAGCCTTCAGCCTCGAGCGCCTCAAAACTGTGGACACCGCCCAAATCGAATCCCGCTACCAACTCTTCCGCCAGATCGCCCAATTTGAGGTGATCTGAGTGGGGAGAGGTTGGTTTCGAGTTGGGTGCAAAATGATAAAAATCGGGGGTGCATTCTCGAATTCAATTTGAACACGTAGCTACATTGTGATTACTTCACTTCATGAAGACATCGCTTATTGCCATCGGAAACTCCCGTGGCATACGAATTCCTAAGCCGCTCATTGAACAGTGCGGTCTGCAGAATGAGGTTGAGATGGATGTTCGAGATAATGCCATTATTATCCGCTCGATCAACCCCTCTCGTTTGGGTTGGGACAAGGCTTTCGCTCAAATGACTCGCCTAGGTGATGACGCTATGCTCCAGAATGATTCCAAAGCTTCAAAATGGGATGCTGAGGAGTGGGAGTGGAAATAAAGAGGTTCGAAGTTTATCTCATCTCGTTGGATCCGACGAAGGGAAGTGAAATCTCGAAAACACGGCCATGTGTCGTCGTATCTCCGGACGAAATGAACCGCCACATCCGCACGGTCATTGTTGCGCCGATGACGACAAAGGCGCGAGCTTACCCGTCCAGAGTGGACTGTTCATTTCAAGGCAAGCACGGGCAAGTGGTCCTTGACCGAATTAGAACTGTGGACAAGACCCGCTTGGTCGAGCGACTGGGAAAGTTATCTGCAGCGACATGCGACAAGGTATCCGATGTGCTTGTTGAGATGTTTCAAAAATAAACGCGTATAGAGGACGCAAACATCCCCCTGCGGGGTGATGATCCACCGACCTGGCTCGGATATGATATGCTTTTTCGCGCGGTGATCGGTGATGCGGTAGCTGCGGATGCGGCCCCTTCCATCCCTTAGGCGCGCAGCTTCATGCAAGAAGTCACCTTTGAAATGCTGAAAAAAGCCGTCGTCTATGGCAGTGTTCTCAAGAGTTGCAACGTCGAAACCGTCAGCCTCGAGCGCCCCAAATCGGTGGACGCCGCCCAAATCGAATCCCGCTACCAACTCTTCCGCCAGATCGCTCAATTTGAGGTGATCTGAGGCTGGTTAAATGAGTTCTCATACCATTGTCCCTTTGAAATTGGACTTTGCAGCTGAAAAGGGGGGGCATGGCCGTCTCGGCCGTGTGGAGACAGGTCTACTTTCTCGCACCCTGCGCCATCGGAACCAAAGGAGCAGACCGCAGCACACAGGCGAGACGCGCTGTGCCCCTCTACTAAAATCCAAAAGCAAGCGGCTTTTGGTAGAACTGGCGAACCTCTCGCCTCGGCAAGCGCTTCAGAAACCAAAAAATTCATTTTTTGTGATAAAGCCCGCTGAATTGTTTTTCTCGGCATCGCAAAAATGCAATCGACGGATCGAGGATCACTAGACAAGATTTGGCCGGAAAAAACTCCCACCCCATGCAGAAAACACTATCTATGAAACCATCGATTTTTAGAACACCCGACGGTCGGAATCACGCCATTACCTTCGCTCTCGTCAGCTCGCTATTCCTGCTTTGGGGATTTTGTAACGGCATGATCGACGTGATGGACAAGCATTTTCAAGAGGAACTCCATCTGACATTGGCGCAATCGGCCTGGGTCCAATTTGCGCATTACCTCGGCTATTTCCTTATGGCTATGCCTGCCGGGTGGTTGGCGAGCAAGTTGGGCTACAAGGGCGGTATCATCGCGGGGTTGCTCATGGTTGCCGTCGGAGGATTCTGGTTTATTCCTGCGACGCAGATCGCCACGTTCCCCGCCTTCCTGCTCGGTGTATGCTTGATCGCTTCGGGGTTGACCTTCTTGGAAACCGTCGCGAATCCCTACACGACAGTTTTGGGGCCAACCAAGTATGCTGCTACCCGTATCAATCTCGCGCAATCCTGCAATGGCGTGGGCTGGATTTTCGGTCCGATTGCTGGAGCGGCCTTCTTTTACGGTAAGGATGCCAGCGGCCAAAGTACGGGTTCGGAAACGCTCTGGATACCTTATGCGGCCATTGGTGTGTTTGTGCTCATTCTCGCCGTAGTCTTCGCTTTTTGTAAATTGCCTGACATCAAGTCCGACGATGAGTTTCACCTTGATGAGGTCAGCCCTGCAGACGGCAAACCAAAAGCCAATCGTCGGCTTGCGCTAAGCCTGGTCTGGTTGAATGTCGTGGTGCTCTCTGTCGCGATTGGTATGATCGTATCGGCCATCGTTGCCATTCCCGCCGTGGGAGCAAAGCTTGGCATGACCGAAAATCAAGCCCTCTGGTATGCCTCGGGGCTTCTGACTGCGCTGGGAACGGTCGCCCTCTTTTTCAAAAGCAGCCAAATCAAAAATGAGAGTATCTGGAGTCAACCGCATTTCTCGGGAGCCACGCTGACCCAGTTTTTTTACGTTGCGGCCCAGTGCGGCATCTTCGCCTATTTCATCAACTACATGACCTCGCAAATCCCGCCAGTGCCGGATGCGTGGAGCACTGGCACCTTCGGTTCCTGGTTTGAGATTCACAAGAACGGGTTTCTGGGGCTCAGCGATAAAGGTGCCTCCAGCTTGGCTTCGGTTGGATTTATGTGCTTCCTAGCTGGTCGCATCATTGGAGCTGCCCTGCTCAAAAAGTTCCCTGCTCATAAGGTGCTGGCGGCTTTTGCGATTCTCGCGGGGCTTTGCAGTCTCGCGGTCTTTCTGAAGTTGGGTTGGCTCTCTGCGGTAGCCCTCTTTCTCACTTACCTTTTCATGTCCATCATGTTCCCGACGATCTTCTCGCTGGGTATTCACGGATTGGGTAGTCGCGCCAAGAATGCCTCGTCTTTCATCGTGATGGCGATCATGGGCGGAGCGATCATGCCGAAGCTTATGGGTCACATTGCAGACAGCAGCGATATGTCTACGGGATTCATCGTGCCGCTCGCCTGCTTTGTGTTCGTGGCCTTCTACGGATTGGTTTGGTCGAAGCTCAGTCAATCGGAAGGCGGCGTTGCCATCAAACTCAACTCCGGCCACTAAATCGGTAGTGGGGTAGGTGGGGTGGATTTTTCCTTTAGCGCTTCTGTCACGCCTTGGCGGAAGCGACTTGGGTGTGGACCCACCTTGTTAGCGTGTGCAGGTAGCGGGTAGGTAATTCGATTTGAATTTCCTAGTGCCCATTTCCGAAACCCACCCGATCGCTTGGGCGGTGGTGGTTTTATCCACTGTGGCGGTTTGCGGATTGGCGATTGCGACATGGAAAGTGCGGGGTGTCGGTTTGGGTAGTGCAGGGGTCCTTTTTGCGGGGCTTGTGGCCAGTCACTTCGGAGTCCAAATCGATCGAGGGATCTTGGATTTTGTGCAGGAATTCGGGCTCATTCTTTTTGTGTTCACGATCGGACTGCAGCTCGGGCCAAGTTTTTTTGCGTCTCTTCGGGATAGCGGTTTGAGGATCAATGCGATGGCGGCTGGGATTGTTTTTCTGGGTGCACTTGTGACGCTGGGCTTCGCTTGGGTGGCAGGGATCTCATCACCAGCAGCAGGAGGATTGTTCAGCGGGGCGACCACGAATACACCGGCTTTGGGGGCCGTGCAGCAGACTGTGACGATTGTGAATCACCTACGCAACCCGTCGTTGGACGCTTCCCTGCCCGCGCTAGCCTACGCCGTGGGCTATCCGGTGGGCGTATTTGGAATCATTTTTTCCCTAGTTTTCATGCGTTGGATGTTTCGCATCGATGCGGAAAGGGAGGCTGCGGAATTTCGAGCGGAGAGGTTAAGGGGGCTGGATCCACTCGTGCGGATGAACATCGTGGTGGAAAACCCCAATCTCGATGGCTTGAGGTTGGCTGATGTGCCAGGACGGCGGGAAATGGCGGTCGCTGTGTCGCGGATCATGCGACTCAATTCGCGTCACGTCGAGCCGGCCAATGAAGATACGATATTGCACACGGGGGATTGCATACTGGCCGTCGGGACGGCCAAACATCTGCATGCTTTCTGCTTGATCGTCGGTAGCGAGAGCGCGATAGACCTCATGCGGACGCAGGGGCGTGTGGGATTTCGGCGGGTGTTGGTGACACGCCGGGAAGCGGTCGGAAAATTCATTGCCAATCTGGGGCTGGAGACGATCTACGGAGTCACGATCACCCGTGTGCTGCGAGCCAATGTGGAGGTTGCCGCAGCGCCCGAGCTGAAGTTGCAGTTTGGCGATTCGCTTCACATTGTGGGCGATGAGGAAAATATCACCAAGGCGGCGGATGTGCTTGGCGACTCGCTGATCGCGCTGAATAAGACGGATTTTATTCCCTTTTTTCTGGGTATTCTTTTC
>CAIWSO010000397.1 GCA_903915315.1 uncultured Spartobacteria bacterium
CAAACTGACAAACAATGGGATGTCTATATCCAGGGTGAGCCGTGGTTCGCTATAGTGCATGGATCCTACCGAGCCAGCGATTACATAGCGAAGGCCAGCATCGTGCAGCGGACGCACAAAAAGCTCTACAAGATTAGGTTCGGGTGCGGGCGAATTCACGGGCAACGAGTTTTTGGCACTCTTCTTCGTTCAATCCTGGATTGGCGCGTCGGGTAGCGGAAAGACGGGCGTCGCGGGCCATGACCCAAAGCCCTTGAGCTACAGCCCACTTTTCAGAAAAGGTCATCTCGCGGAAGCGTTGAATTTGAATCGGATGAAGGGGCTCAAGATTCATGCAGATATAAAGAGCGTAGAGAAGCTTTCAAGCGGAAGCGGGCTTCGGTGATCTCGAACGTTGTTTCCAAGACTTGGCGGCTTGAGCAAAAGAGTCTGAATGTGTGGGCCAATCGTGTAGAACTGCAGGATCAAAATCGGCACCATTCGGCCAAGTAATTGTTTGAATTTCGGGGTCAATCACAACCTTTGAAAAAAAAACCTGATCACGAAGCGGACCATAAATTTCTCCCTCGAGAATGCTTTCTAAATCAACTTCCCTCTCAAGCCCGTCTTCAAACTTCAAATTCAAGCCGTAGGGTGGTAAAACACGGCATTCGATAATTCTATGAATTGGATGTTGCATGACTATTCCAGTGGTTTGATAGGCATTATCGAACGACCTTCCAACAGCAAGCCCCAGTCCGCAAGCAATTCTTCTTGATGCAACTCACCCCAAGCCTCAACAAGTCTTTGCTGTTTTCTGGGTAATGAACCCGCAAGCAAAGAAACTGAAGAAATGGCAAAAACTGCAGAATCCCTTTGGTAGTAAGCATGAAAATGGGGCTCGTTATGAGCAGCACTCGGTTCGGAATACATACGCACTATGATTCCAAAAAATCGAGAAAGTTCAGGCATTGGAGATGAGATGATGGGATTTAGAAAGGAGCTTGGCCATTTGCGAGCTTCGTAAGGTGGTTAATTTGTCCGAGATCTTCAATCTTCCACTTTATAATTCTTCTGAATCCAGTTCGTGTAATCACCACTGGTCACATTTCTCACCCACGTTTGGTTAGCCAAATACCACTGAACGGTCTTGCGAATTCCAGATTCGAATGTCTCTCCGGGTTTCCAACCAAGTTCGCGATGGATCTTAGTAGCATCGATGGCATAGCGGCGATCATGCCCCAGACGATCAGTGACATAGGTGACCTGCTCCGCGTAAGCATTGCCGTCGGCGCGAGGCGAAAGCTCATCCAAGATCGCACAAAGAGTATGAACGACATCCAGATTGGGCTTCTCGTTCCATCCACCCACATTGTAGGTATCCCCTACCCTGCCCGCTTCTAAAACTCGACGTATAGCGGAGCAGTGATCCCGCACATAGAGCCAATCGCGAACCTGCTGGCCATCGCCGTAAATCGGAAGCGCCTTGCCTGCAAGAGCGTTGTGAATGATGAGCGGAATGAGCTTTTCTGGAAAATGATATGGGCCGTAGTTATTAGAACAATTGGTCGTTAAAACAGGAAGACCATAAGTATGATGGTAAGCCCTAACAAGGTGGTCTGAGGCCGCTTTGCTGGCAGAATACGGGCTATTGGGTTCGTAGGAATTGGTTTCCTTGAAAGCGGGATCCTCAGGCTTGAGTGAACCATAAACTTCATCTGTGGAAACATGTAGAAAGCGAAATGCTTTTTTGTCTTCCTCGTTGAGAGCACCCCAGTAGGCGCGAGTGGCTTCAAGGAGCTGAAATGTACCGACAATGTTCGTTTGGATAAATTCGCCGGGGCCGTGGATGGAGCGATCCACATGGGATTCTGCAGCAAAATTGACGATGGCACGAGGTTGGTGCTCGGCGAGGAGCTTGGCAACCAACTCTGCATCGCCTATATCCCCACGCACAAAAATGTGGCGAGAATTGCCGGTCAGCGACTCCAGATTTTGAAGGTTACCGGCATAGGTAAGCTTGTCGAGATTAACCACGGATGCTGTTTCCGAGGCGATCCAATCGAGAACGAAATTGGATCCAATGAAACCGACACCGCCAGTGACGAGAATGGTGTTTTTCATAAATGAAGGAGACGGAGAAGGAGAAAGGTGGGAAGG
>CAIWSO010000398.1 GCA_903915315.1 uncultured Spartobacteria bacterium
CAAATGGCAGTTCGATCACTTCGAATATCCAATACCAAGACGTCGTTCTTAAACTCGAGGTCATCCCTCTCATCAACTCGGATCGGGAAGTCAATTTGGTGATCGCTCAAACGAACGACAATATCATCGGCAAGGAATCGATTTCAGGAAATGAGGTGCCGGTCATTGCAACCCAAGAAATCACGACCAGTGTCCGTGTGCCAAATGGGGCCACGATTGTCTTGGGTGGACTTATTTCTGAAGATAAGGAACGCAATGTGAATGGGATTCCTTACATTTCTCAAATTCCGGTTCTCGGAACCCTTCTGGGTGGTCGAACGGAGAATAAGATCAAAAAAAGCGAGCTCATCGTGATGATTCAGCCGGTCGTTGTGGAATCGAATGGAGATATGATGAGGGGGAGTGCCTATGAGGCCGATCGCACGCCGCTGGGTCGCGATGGGCAGGAAATAACGGCTCCCATTGCCGAACAGGTTCGTCCGTCGGCTCCCTGGAAGCCGACTCCGGTTCCACCCGTGAAAGAAAAGAAAAAATTCCGCTTTCCATGGAGTAATGATCAACATGATTGATGACTTGGTTCAGTTAGCCATCCTCAATGGATGCGACGATCAGGCGTCCTGCGATGCGCTTCTTCGCAACGCTGCTCTGGAACAACGTTCTCCTGTGGCGGCCATTTTGGATGCCAAGATTGTTCGCGAGCCGGAGTTTTTGCATGCCCTTGCCGATATGCTTCATCTCCCTTGGCGCGATGAAGACGGGGTTGCCACTATCGAGCACGTTCGCGACAAGTTTCCTGCGAGGCTCGCACTTGGCCAGATCGTGATTCCCGAGGCCATGCTCGAGGGCGGAGAGTTGCGCGTGTTCGCTTTTGATCCGTTCGATTTTGCGGGTTTTCAGGCTGTGGCGCAGTTTTGGAAAGGGCCAGTAAGAATGGTCATGACCACCCGCCGCCGCCTCGTGGACATCCTCAAAACCACATACGGGGTCGGTGCAGACACATTTGAAGAACTCCTCGAGGGACGCGAGGACGATCTCCCAGGTGGAGTGCAAGAAGAGGTCAATGTGGTCGATGAAGAGGATTCCGAAGCCTCCGTAATGAAGTTTGTGAATCAGATTCTTCGCGAAGGCTTGCAACAAGGTGCGACGGATATCCACTTTGAGCCCTTCGGCAAAGATCTGCGTATTCGCTACCGTATTGACGGAGTGCTTCATGAGACACCAGTGCCACAGCGAATCAAGGTGCTTCAGGATTCCGTTATTTCACGGCTTAAAATCATGTCCGCGCTTGATATTGCGGAGCGTCGCCGTCCACAAGACGGTCGCATCGCACTTGAGATCGCCGGCCAACCGATCGACGTCCGTGTGGCAACGATTCCCAGTGTGTATGGAGAAAACGTGAGCTTGCGTCTTCTAGGGCAGCAAACCTTCAACTTCGCCTCGCTTGGTCTGGATCCCGAAAATGAAAAGCGTATTCGGAACCTCATCTCGATTCCTAATGGGATCATCCTTGTCACTGGTCCAACGGGATGCGGTAAGAGTACATCGCTCTACACCTTTTTAAGTTCTATCAATACCAAGGAGCGTCGCATCGTAACGATTGAAGATCCTGTGGAGCATAAGCTCGATGGGGTGATCCAGATCGCCGTTAAGCCCGAGATCGACCTTACCTTTGCCACAGCTTTGCGCAGTATTCTTAGAGGTGATCCGAATGTGATCATGGTCGGTGAAATGCGCGATCTTGAGACAACCGAGATCGCTATCCGTGCCGCTCTCACAGGTCACTTGGTTTTTAGTACGCTGCATACGAATGATGCAGTTGGTGGCATTACTCGCCTTCTTGACATGGGAGTGGAGCCGTTTTTGGTGGGATCTTCCGTTCGTTCGTTTATCGCCCAACGTCTCGTTCGACGCCTGTGTCCACATTGCTCGCAGCCTGGCGAAAATAAAGATGACGAGCTTCAAGGGATTGGATTTCCCCTCGAGTTCGCATCTCAAATCCGTCGCCCAGTTGGCTGTGAACGCTGCCGCAACACAGGTTACGCCGGCCGAACAGCTCTCTACGAGATTTGCATGATGAGCACACGGATGCAGGAACTCATTCAGAAGCGTGCGACGGGATCGGATCTTCGCGATCTTGCCATCCGCGAGGGAATGGTGCCTCTCCGAAAGTCAGGTTGGCAAAAAGTCGCGGAGGGAATCACCTCGATTGCTGAAGTCGTTCGAGTGACATCTAACGAAGTCGATATGCTGAATGAGTGAAAGTGATGCCTGATGCCGGATTTTAACTACAAAGCGACGGCTGTGGATGGAGTCATCTCATCTGGAGTGATCTCCTCGAAAACACGCTCCGAGGCTTATCGCACTCTGCGTTCGCGTGGCCTCCATCCCATCAGTGTTGGAGAGTCGAACGGCAAAGTGGTCGCAGATCAGGCGGCTCAAGATCCGAGCCAACTTGTGAAACTTTCCACCTCGCAGTTGCTTTTCTTCACCGAGGAGTTGGCTGAGTTGCTTGAGGCTGGTCTTAAACTGGAGTCTGCGCTGAAGGTCATCGAGCAAAGACAGGAAAAATCGGGCATCCAACCGATTGCTGCCCGCCTACGCCAACGTGTTCGCGATGGTTTTAACTTTTCAGCGGCTCTACAGGAGTGCAACAAGACGTTCGATTCTTTATACTGCAACCTTGTGGCGGCGGGTGAGGCCTCCGGTGCTCTTCCACAAATCCTGAAGCGGCAATGTGCCTATCTCACGCTTATCGAAGACCTGCGTCGTCGTGTTATCTCGTCGCTCCTCTATCCGGCTATCGTTTTTACTTCTGCGATCGTGTTGATGTTTGTGTTTCTCACGTTTCTGGTCCCTCAACTTTCTGTTTTGTTAGGAAAAACAGGCCAGAAACTGCCCGTTATCACGCAGATTCTCATCTCCGTGAGCCAGTTTTTTGCGGCATGGTGGTGGGCGGTCGTCGCTTTTATCGGCCTTGTTGTTGTTCTCGTTCGTGCGGCCGTCCAAACCCCTGCGGGACGTGACTGGTGGCATCGGGTGATGTTGGATCTGCCGGTGGTTGGTCCCGTTCTTCGCGCTAAATTCTACGCCGAGATGTTGCAGACTCTTTCGACGTTGGTCTCAAATGGAGTCGCTCTTCTTCATGGTCTCCAGTTGATGATTAATGCGACGGGTAACGTCTTTCTACATGGTTTGCTGGTCAAGGTGGCTTCCATGGTGGGTGAGGGAACGAGTCTCGCAAGCGCACTAAGAAAGGTCGGATTTTTTCCTCCCGTGATGATGGATATTCTTTCCGTAGGTGAGCAGACCGGCGACATTGCCGGCGCGTTGGACCGGGCGGCACGGCGATTCGACCGTGACCTGACAACGCGTATCGGTCACCTCACAACCCTCGTTCAGCCAGCCATTATTTTGCTAGTCGCCCTGTTTGTTGGAATTGTGGCCTACTCGATGATCGCGGGTATTCTCACCAGCGTTAGTTCCCTCAAAACACGCTGATTTAGATTGCGGGGAAAGCCTCCCTTTCGGTCGCAAGTCACAGCTTATGACCCATTTTTTTCTTCTTCGTTTCGAGGTATTTTGCGTTGTGGGGATTGGGAACCGAGTGGACGGGGATTTGCTCCACGATCTCGATATCGTAGGCCTCGAGACCGACCACTTTGCGCGGATTGTTCGTGAGCAGGCGGATTTTGTGAACGCCGAGGTCAGCGAGGATTTGGGCGCCGAGGCCGTAGTCTCGAAGATCCATCGGAAAACCCAATTTTTCGTTCGCTTCGACGGTATCGAGGCCTTGTTCCTGAAGTTTGTAAGCGCGAATCTTGGGCCCCAGTCCGATGCCTCTGCCCTCTTGCCGCATGTAGAGTAAAATGCCGCCGCCTTCTTTTTTAATCCTCTCCATGGCCTGATGGAGTTGTGATCCGCAGTCGCAGCGGCGAGACGCAAAGACATCGCCGGTCAGGCACTCGCTGTGCACGCGAACGAGGGTTGGCTTGGTTGGAGAAATTTTCCCCATCACGAGCGCGATATGGTGCATTCCGTCAATCAAGGAGCGGTAAAGATGAAGGTCAAAATCGCCGTAGTCCGTCGGCATCAAAATTGATTCCTCACGCTCAACAAGCCTTTCGCTTTTGCGGCGGTAGGCGATGAGATCTTGGATGGAACACATCTTGAGTTTGTGTTTCTGCTTGAAGCGTACGAGATCGGGAAGGCGAGCCATAGCGCCATCGTCCTTCATGATCTCACAAATGACACCCGACGGGTCCAACCCGGCCAAGCGGGCGAGATCCACGGCGGCCTCGGTGTGGCCGGCACGTCTAAGAACACCACCGGCCTTGGATTGAAGAGGGAAAACATGTCCCGGTTGGATAAGGTCACCAACATGAGACTGCGCATTGGAGAGCACTTTAATGGTCGCAGCGCGATCTTTGGTGCTGATCCCTGTGCTGATGCCTCGCGTGGCATCGACGGAAACCGTGAAGTCGGTTTTGAAAAACTCGCGGTTTTGGGAAACCATGCGTTGCAGGCCGAGTTGAGCGGCACGTTCCTCGGTGATCGGGGCACAGATGAGGCCGCGGCCGAATTTGGCCATGAAGTTCACAGCATTCGATGTGACTTTTGCGGCCGCCATCACGAGATCGCCTTCATTTTCGCGGTCGGCATCGTCTGTGACGATGACCATGCGACCGCGTCGTATATCGGCAATCACCGCCGGAATGGGATCAAAAGGAGATTTCATGTTGGTCAATGTTCGATTCCTAGCAGACCTCGGCAAAACAGGGAAGGTGCTTGATTCTTTCTTTGAGCGAAGCATTGAGATAAAGACTCGAATATGGAATACGATTTTGTGGTCGTGGGCGGTGGGAGCGCTGGATATGCGGGCGCAAGAACCGCTGTGGATCTCGGATTGCGTGCCGCTGTCATCGAGGGCGGTAGGGACGTCGGAGGGCTCTGCATCCTCCGTGGTTGTATGCCAAGCAAAACCTTGTTGGAGTCCGCCAGACGTTTCCGCGTTCTTCAGAGAGCCGGAGAGTTCGGTCTAGGCTTGGATCATCCTCGTTTCGACGCGGCTGCCATCATCGAGCGGAAAAAAAGACTCGTCACGGAGTTTGCGGATTATCGCAAAGGTCAACTTGAGGCGGGAAGATTTGATTTCATTCGCGGAGAGGCGGTTTTTTTAAGCCCTAATGAAGTTTCGGTAAATCTGCTCGATGGCACGGAACAGATCATCCGATCGAAAAGTTTTCTTTTGGCCACGGGTTCGAAAATCGCCGTTCCATTAGTCCCTGGTTTGGCGGAAGCGGGCTGCCTGACGAGCGACGATATGCTCGATAGAACCGAAATTCCAGATTCCCTCATTGTTCTTGGCGGTGGGCCAGTGGCTTTGGAATTGGCCAGCTATTGCCGTGCCTTCGGGAGTCGAGTGACTCTGATTCAACGGAGCCCGCACATTCTCAGTTCAACGGACCCCGACGTTGCCAAGTCGCTTGAAGCCGCGCTTCGAGAAGATGGGATCGAAATCCACACCGGAACTCGACTATTACGGGCCGAAAAAGAGGAGCAGGTTCGACGCGTTATTTTTGAAAAAGACGGGCGCGAGATGGCGGTCGAAGCCAGAGACATTCTCAATGCCCTGGGGCGGACGCCGCAACTCGCCGGGACCCAGAATCTCGGTCTACAGCTCCTCGGCGGACGCATTGATGCCGACATCCACCAGCGGACCTCGGTTGTTAATGTTTTTGCGGCTGGGGACGTCTGCGGGCCATGCGAGGTCGTTCATGTCGCGATCCAACAGGGCGAGGTCGCTGCTGCGAATGCGGCATCGCTTCTAGGAGTTCGGTCAGGCCCCCTCAAATCCATGGATTATCGGCTCAAACTTTTTGCTGTGTTTTCGGAACCTCAGTTGGCCTGCGTGGGAGCGACGGAGGCGGAGCTTCATGCCTCCGGGACAGCTCATGTCACCGCGAATTATCCCTTCAACGATCACGGGAAATCTCTCGTGATGGGCGAGACGGCGGGCTTTGTGAAAATCACTGCCTCAAAAGAAACAGGCGAGATCCTCGGAGCAGCTGTCGTGGGGCCCGATGCGGCGGAACTGATTCATGAAGTGACTGTGGCTATGCACTACCGCGCCACCGCTCAGGACTTCGCGACGATACCCCATTACCATCCGACGCTATCGGAGATCTGGACGTATCCCGCCGAGGAGATCGCGTCCCAAATTATTCCTCGGGTTGATTTGGTAGGGGAATAGAACGCGGCTCTTTCTTCGGTAGATAAAAAAACAGCCCGCCTTTTGCAAGGCGGGCTGTTTTTTATAAACGTTCTTTCGAGCGAATTAATCGCCGATTTCGAGGCCCATCTGGCGGGCTGTGCCGCAAAGGGTGCGGAAGGCGGCTTCCTCGTCGCGGGCATTCATGTCGCGCATTTTGATCTTCACGATATCCATGACCTGCTTTTTGGAGATTTTACCAACCTTGGTTTTGTTTGGTTCTTTGGAACCCGAAGCAAGACCGGCCGCTTTTTTAAGAAGAATGGCGGCTGGTGGTGCCTTGGTGATGAATGTGAAGCTCTTGTCCTTGTAAACGGTGATCACCACCGGAAGGATGTCGCCAGCCTGTTTTTGGGTGGCGGCGTTAAATTCTTTGCAGAAAGCCATGATGTTCACGCCCTGTTGGCCCAAAGCTGGGCCTACGGGTGGAGCTGGATTTGCTGAACCAGCGGGAATCTGCAACTTGATCTGTCCTACGATTTCTTTAGCCATATAAATTGTGCTCCGCTTGTTGAGCGGAAAAGGGGGCTTAGGTCATCATGACCCAAGCCCTTTGACAAGGAGTTTTTTTCTTAAAGGCAAAAATTTGCCCTTTTGTCGTTTAGAGAGAGGCCAGAACCTCAGTGATTTTGTTGAAATCCGGAAGATCCTTCGGAGTGGCGGTCTGCTCGCTGTAGCGAATCAGGCCAGATTTATCGATCACAAATGCCGCTCGTGCGGAGGTGTCGCCAATCCCAGCCAAGGCTGGAAACAGAACGTCGTAGGCCTTGGTGACTTCTTTGTTGAGGTCGCTGACGAGAGTGATTTTGATGCCTTCCTTTTTGGCCCAGGCGTCTTGCGCGAACGGGCTGTCCACACTGATCCCGACCACATTCGCATTGAGGTCGGCGTATTTTTGGAAGCCGGCTGTGAGATCGCAGAATTCTTGGGTGCAGACGCCGGTGAAGGCGAGGGGGAAGAAAAGGAGAAGCGTTGGCTTGCTGCCGAAATGGGAAGAGAGCGTGAAGTCGCTCATGTCCGATGTTTTTAATGTGAAATCAGGAGCTTTGGTGTCTGTTTTGAGTGCCATGGATTGTATGAATTGTTGAACGGTCATATTGCCCGGATGAGGCACGATGTCAATTTCGGTGGATTTCATTTCTCCAAGGGTGTCGTATGATGCGACATCATGTTGAATCTTCTCGCTCTTCTCTTCGCCGTCGTCGGGCTCTCCGCTTGTGCTTCGCATCCGGCGACGGATACAGCCGCAGCGTATTCTGCGGCACAGTCTTCATTGGAATCTGTAGTCTTATCCCCCGATCAGGAGGCTGACGCGGTTCTACGCTTTAAAAATTTCTACAAAGAGGTCACGGATTCCTCTGTGCGTGCACAAATCGCTGGCCTCTACGCCGAGGATGTCTGGTTCAACGATTCCCTCAAAACACTCCATGGTCGCGCAGCGGTTCAGGATTACTTTTTGAAAACCATGGAGCATGTCGAGGTCTTCCAGACGCGGGTGGAGGACGTGGCTCGCTCCGGTTCGAATTACTATGTCCGTTGGACGATGGATGTGAGATTCAAGGGCTCCAAGGAGACCATTCGAACGATCGGGATCAGCCACCTTGGCTTCGACTCCAGCGGGCATGTTATTTTGCATCAGGATTTCTGGGATTCCACTTCGGGATTCTTTGAGCATTTGCCGGTCATCGGCGGAGCGATTCGCTGGGTGAAATCGCTTTTGTAGTCCGCGATGAGTATCCAAGCCTTATTTTCCAGTGCGGTGCCAGTCTTGTCGCTGGCTCCCATGCAGGATGTGACTGATCTGCCTTTCTGGCGCTTGATGGCTCGCTATGGGGGAGCTGATCTATACTTCACGGAGTTTTTTCGTGTCACCCCGCATTACTCACCCGAGAAATCGATCCTTCGCTCGATCACCGAAAATCCCACTGGTCGGCCAGCGGTTGCACAAATCATCGGCAACGACCTTGAGGCGATGGCGCGAACCGCCAAGGCGCTTGAAAAACACCCCGTGGCGGCCGTGGATCTGAATCTCGGTTGTCCCGCGCCAGTGGTCTATCGCAAATGCGCAGGTGGGGGATTGCTTCGCGATCTGCCGCGAGTTGATGAGTTGCTCGGCGTGTTGCGGGCGGCGATCGCTGGATCGTTTACAGTTAAGACGCGTTTGGGTTTTGCTGATCCCGCAGAGTTTGATGCGTTGCTCGAGGTTTTTTCCAAGCACAAGCTCGACCTACTTACGGTTCATGGTCGCACTGTGGCAGAGAAGTATGGGCCTCACGTGCATCTCGACCGCATTGCGCAGGCCGTGCGTTATCTTCCCTTCCCAGTTCAGGCGAATGGCAATGTGACTTCAGCCGAGAGCGCGATGGAAACGCTGAGCGCGACCGGTGCGGCTGGCCTCATGATCGGTCGTGGTGCGATTCGTAATCCTTGGATCTTTCAGCAAATCCGTGACCGACTCGCGGGGCGCTATCTGAAGCTCCCCAGCGGTCGCGATGTCCTCGGTTACATCGTGGACCTCTATGAATCCGCCTGCGATGCTGATGTTCCTGAGAAAGCCCAAGTTCAGAAAATGAAAAAATACATGAACTTCCTTGGTGATGGGCTCGAGCGCTCGAC
>CAIWSO010000399.1 GCA_903915315.1 uncultured Spartobacteria bacterium
GTGTCCTTTGCAAAAAGGGCGCTACAGCTGAGCAGGGCTAGAGTTAAAAAGAGGGGTGACTTCATCGTTTTTTTAGGGACTGCGATTTATGTTATGGCCGAGCTCTCTCCATCGGAAGTTTTTTCAAACCTCTTCGAGCAAGGTTTGATTTTCTGAGAAAGCCAATGCTGCCCTTGGGTGGATAGACCCCTAAGCTTGATTGGGTAGCGGGAAGTGAATCAACTGAGACTCCCCCTCACTTGGGCGGCCAAGGCCTGATCAAGAGCGCTTTTTTTTCGTCTACGTCCGCACGCACTCCGACTTCGTCACCCACTTTGATTTCCGAAGCGTCTTTGAAATCCCGGAACTCCGTCTTTTCATCGATGGACAAGGTCTTTTCGTTCGTTTCTGTTTTCACAGTGATTGAGCTTGCGGATACCGAAACGACTTTTGCAGAAAACAAACTGAACTTCTCAGGGGGTGGAAGGACTCTGATAACGATCGCACTCGTTCCTCCATCACTGCAACGCACGGCAACCGGGGCCCCAACGACAACTTCGGAGATGGCTGTGGCGTTCCCAGTGATTTGCGTGCTGGAACTCACGGACAAAGTCTTTTCGCCTTTCTCGCCATTAATCGTAATGGAGTCTGCCGAAACCAAAGTAACGGGTCCGCTATGGATTTCGTCCGCCGTGGCAAAGGTGGAGGTGCAAATAAGGGTTGCTGCAACAAGGAGGTGTTTGATGGCGCGCATACGAATAGACTAGGGGTTTTTAGGGGTTGGTTTTTGGGTGGGATGTATAGGAGTATTTCTTCTGTAGCATTCCACCGTGAATCTGAAAGCGTTTTTTAAACTCCCGATAGCCAATAGCCAGTGCAACACCAGTCGACGCCGCGCGGGCAGCTACTCTCCAGTTGCTATTGAGGGGCCAAATTCGGTCTTCTGAGCGGAAAAATCAAGTAAAACTCTTTTGCCGGAGCATAGCTCCGCAGGGGGCGCGCTCCTCACGAGGCTCCCGCAAGGAAGGTTTTCATCTTCTCTCTTGGGGTCATCCACCCAAGGCACTTCCGTGGCCGGTCGTTGACAAACTCATCAATTTTCTTGAGCTCCGATTTCCCGACTTCAGAAAACGACGACTTCTTGGGATAGATTCGTCGAATGAGCCCGTTGGTGTTCTCATTGGTGCCTCGCTCCCACGAGTGGTAGGGCCTAGCGAAGTACACTTCCATGCCCGTCTTCTTCGCCATTTCTTCATGGTGTGCAAACTCTTTACCGTTATCCAACGTCAAGCTCAATCGAGCCTCTGGCGCTATTCCTGCAAACAACTTACAGATGCCCTCCGTCACTTCCCACGCCTCTTTTGTGCTCGTGCGCTCGATCAATGTATACCTCGTGTTTCGCTCCACCAGTGTCACCAAATTGCCCGTCGCGCTTGCTCCGTTGATGAGGTCGCCCTCCCAATGCCCCACACTTCCTCGCTTTTCTACCTCGGCAGGTCGCGTATCAATCATACGTTGATTGGGGATTCTTCCACGCCCTCTTCCTTCCTGTCGCGGACAACGCCGCCAACGCTTTCGCTTGGCTCGTGGGAGGTAGTTCCAAAGAGCCCCTCCGACCTTTGCCTCCGCATAAATGTATTGATAGATCGTTTCCTTGCACACCGTCTTCCTCCCCTCCAATCGCGCCCTTTGGCTAATTATCTCAGGCGTCCATCCTTCTTGCAGTCGCAGATCAACATCCTCCTTTACTTCTGCCGTAAATCGTCGCGGTCCCTCTCGTCTTCCCCTTGCCTGCGCCTTCTCATGTGCCTGCTTTGCTCGATAGCCGCGCCCACCTTTATTGCGCTTTATCTCACGGCTAATACTGCTCGCGGCTCGCTGCAAGCGCCTTCCCATCTCCCGCAGGCTCTCGCCCACTTGACACCAATTATTTATCAATCTACGTTCTTCTTCAGTCACGCGTTTGTAAGTCATTTTCTCCTTCTTGTGTTTGTCGCACCAGAGGAGCTTACCTTACCGCGTGACTTTTTCCTATTTCATGTGTTGCACTGGCCGATGGGCTGCGCGGTATCAAAGGCTCATCAATACTGAGGAACTCAGCAGGCGAAATAAAAAATCATTCCGAGTTCGCGCTCAGAATATGGCCAAATGGCTAGGCTGAGAGGCGGGCCCTAAAGTTTTAAAAATTCATATTCACCCACCCCTATCAAATAAAATCTGCATACCCATTGAATAGTTGGTTTCTTCTATCGTTCTCACCGCCGAATCCGATGGGCTCAAGCCAGCCACGATCACGATGAAGTCAAAATAGGCGAACCTTTTTCGAATAA
>CAIWSO010000400.1 GCA_903915315.1 uncultured Spartobacteria bacterium
TCCATCCGAGCTTCGAAGTTAGCCTGGACAAAACCCAATTCTGAAAAAATGCCCGAAAAAAACATCAATCCCCATTTGGATGAAGCCACAGCCCTCCTTGATCTAGGACTGAATGCCGATGCCCTTTTGATGGTTGAACGTCTCCTTGCAGGCGCGACAGACAGGCATGTGCACGCGACGGCACTGGAGGTTTTTATTCGCCTCGCGATTTTTGATCGTGCCGCCCAAGCCGGCGACGCCCTTCTGAAAGGCGCGGACTGCTCCCAAAAAGAAATTTTCCGGATCGCCCTTGCCTACAACTACGCTGGGCGCCTTCAAGATTCCTACGATTTAGAAAAAATCACCACAGCGCATTCGAATGACGCCACCGTGGTGCGCCTTTATGGATTGGCTTGCAAATCCGCTCGCCTTGATCGCCACCTAGAGTCGTTGAGTTGCCTCCTGTCCTGCTTCCGTTACCACAATATCGATAGCTGGGATGCCCATCGGAAAATATTCCTCGACAGCGAATTGGCCTCCCTCTGGGAAAAACTCCCCACTTTACCCATCAACCTCCGCGAAGCTATTCGCTACTGTAATCTCCCTTTTGATGAGATCCTCGAGCACAATCAGGATACCTTTCCCCTGCGGGCGGTCGATCATCTGGACTTGCAAGTGATGCCCCCCCGCTGCAAAAAGCTTCTTCAGCCCGCTTTCAGCACATGTTTCGAGGTTAATCCCCGCATGGAAGCCCGCCATCCACGACTCTACCGGGACTATGTTCGTTGGCAGGAATCTCTCGTCCACCCCCGACTCGAAGCCTTCCGCGCTCTGGGTGACCGGATTCGAGCTATAGTGATCGACCAGCAAATCCACTTTGCCCAATTCCAAGCCTCCCGTGGTCGCATTGCCTGTGCTCGCAATCATCTCGTTTGCCACCTCGAACATTCGGCTGGAGCGACACTCGAAAGCCTGCCAGACATCGAAGGTCTACGCCATCTACTAAGCGAGTTTCGCGAGCAATATGCAGAAAGCCCCGAGGCATTCCGCTACCTCATTTCTTGGCAATGCAAACGCGATCCCGAGAGCTTTATTCGCGACGTCCACTCGGAAATGCCGGCGATCAATCATGATTCCGGATACGCCCAACTTGCCCTTGGCTGCATGCAATACCGACTAGGCAATACGGCGGCGGCCATCGAACATTGGAAAGCCTGTGCTGATAAATGGCCCGAGGATGACGCCCCTCTCATGAATACAGCCATGCTCCTAAGTAGCGAAGATCGTTGGGATGAGGCCAATCAGATCATCGATCGCCTGCCAGACCAATGCCTGCAATCGACCCTTTGGAAAAACGCCTGCAATGCTATTCGCGAACGGCGCACATTTACGATTTCAACCAAAATTTACGCCACACAGAGCATTCCCACCCCAACCTTCGGCGGTCTTTACTCCGGCGCAGATGAGGAATTTCTCATGGAGCAGAAGAAATTCACTCCGATGAAATATTGAAGCTCAGCTCGAGAATGTGATCGAACTTCAGGGTTTTGGCGAAGCGACGGGGATCGATCGCCGATTGAGAAACCGGAACCAATTTCCGAAGTTTTTCTTCATTGCCTCCCGAAAACTGAGGTAATTCCCATCGGGAGTCCCACCGCGTCGAAGGGCTTGCAGGAGCGCGGGGAGAGTGAGTTCATCGAGCTCAAAGTCCGTCGTGCTCACACCCACCGCTGAATCATGATGAGCGTCACTCGCAGCGGTCATGGATAGCCCACGTTTTTTGGCATACGCCAGCGCCCGCTCATTCGCTCGACGCGCACTGACAGCTGCATTGAAAACTTCCAGCACTTCGATATCGAGTTTATCTAAAATCTCCGCACGTATGCCCGCCCGCCAACGATCAAAGGGGTGCGCCGGCACGGCAACTCCTCCCGCTTTCTTGATTGCTTCAATGACCTCGACAGCAGGACGCCCTTTCATGTAAGGCAACGTCGCTCCAATGCAAAGCAAATGGCCCTCGGCCGTGCTGACCTCCACCCCGGGAATGAGAAGGAACCCCGCAGGCAGTTCCTTGCCACGTAGATATTCGTGAGCACCGCAGGAGTCGTGATCCGTAATCGCAATTCCGCTCAGCCCACGCTTACGCGCCGCCGCGATCAACTCCTCCGGCGAGTTGCAGGCATCCTTGGAAAAAAACGAATGCATGTGGAGATCGAAGCGATGAATCATAACTGAGAGTATTTCCCTTGTAGAACGAAGTCGTGTAAAGAATGAACTCCATTTTATGAGCGTGGCATTTAAAGAATGGGCCCTAGTTTGTGAGGCCCTTGGTAATGGCAGGCAGAGTCTCATCCTTCGTAAAGGCGGTATCGCCGAGGGACGTGACGGCTTCGCATTCAAACATCCGGATTTTTTCCTATTCCCGACATGGTTCCACGAGCAACTCGGCCGAACCACTCTGCCGCCCAGCACGGATATCCCATCTCAACTCGATGGCGAAATCGAAATCCGCTACGCAGCCACACTCGAATGGAGCCGCCTAGTGACAAATCCCGCCGTATTGCCCAGCCTTCGCGAGTTCCACATCCTCCACGATGACGTCGTGAACGAACGCTTTCGCTATGATGACCACCAAGGCATCCACGTCGGATTTGTCAGGGTCCTCCGTCTCAATGTCCCTCAACGCCTCGCTGACTCGAAGAGCTACGGTGGCTGCCGATCCTGGCTGGATCTCCCTGCAATGGACGGCATCGCTCGCGTTCCTGTGATCAGTGACGAGGAACACCAGAGTCGCCAAAAAAGACTGGAACAGATTTTGAGCTAAAAAATTTGACAATCGGTGAGGGAACCCCCAGTTTCACTGGCTCTCGGGCTCAGCCCGCATCGATCTTTTCAGTAATACAACCAATCCGCCGGCCTAGGAAAGCATGGGTGAAATTCCCTCACTGTCGCGCAAAGGTCAAAGTCCGGTTACGAACCGGCGGAGAAAACCGCACCGTCCTGAAATGGACAACGGCAGCGCATGACTGTCCGTGCTGGGGGTAGTCCTTTCGAATACGGGAGAAAGGATTGTCCTTAGACATTCCCGTGTTTTTTAAAAAAAGGACAATAATTGAAAAAGATATACTCAGCTGCCCTTGCAGCTTGGATGCAACTCAGCGCCGTTTCCACTTATGCTCAGGAATACAAACTCGACGAAGATGTCGTCATCGTCGTAACCAAGCGCCCCAAACTTGCCAGCATGGTGGGAAGCGCCTTCTCTCGGATTGACTCCGAAGAAATTCAGCGATCCCAAAGCGTCTCAATCTCACAAGCGCTAAGCACGATTCCCGGAGTCATGGCGCAGGAATATGGGGGACGAGGCAGCTATGCGCAGTTCAGCCTGAGAGGGAATACCGCCGCACATACCCTCTACCTTCTCGATGGGATTCGAATCAACACGGACTCGTCTGCAGACGCCAATACATTTCTCTCCTATGCTGGCACAAGCGGTCTAGGCAGCATCGAGGTGGCACGTGGCCCACAAAGCTCGCTCTACGGTGCTGATGGAATTGGCGGGGTTGTTTCCATGGAATCCGAACGAGGCAAAGGAAAGCCTAGCATCATCCTAACCAGCGAACTGGGCAGCTTCTCCACATTCCGCGAACGGATGGGCAGCCAAGGAGAAATCGATAAACTAGCTTACTCTCTTTCTTATGAACGGGAGGACACAGCCAATAATCTTCCCCACAATGATTTCGGAAGCAATCGATATGCCCTGCGTCTCGATACAGATCTCAGCCAAGATCTCAGCTTACGTCTGAATTTTCGCGGTCATGCATCAGAGTACCAAGACCCAACTTATCTGGGCGTGGAAAAAGCCGAGTCCAATCTGGTGAGCTTAATAACCAACTGGAAAGTGAGCGATGTCTGGACCCAAAAACTCACACTCGGATCCTATTTCGATCGATATGATTATCAGGCTCCAACCTGGAAAACCCTTCAAGAATCAGCTAATTATAGCGCCGACTGGATGCACACTATTCAACTCTCGGAAAACAACATAGGAACTGCAGGCGTGGAATTTAATTACCAAACGGCACAGACTTCCCTCCCATTCTACAAAGAGAGTTCCAACTGGGCAGCCTACATCCAAGACGAGTGGGAAGTATTTCAAAACTTCAATATCACGTCGGGAGCTAGATACGATAGCTACAGTCTCGCGGGTGACGCATGGACGTATCGTTTCACAGGTGCCTATTTGTTCACCAAGACAGATACAAAAATCCGCTCCAGCTATGGAACAGCATTTAAAGCCCCGTCTTTGCTCAGGCTTTATTCTCCGAGCCCTTATTCGCTCGGAAATCCGGACTTAAAACCGGAAACCTCTCAAGGATGGGATATCGGCTTTGATCAATATGTGCTCTCACGAAAACTGGTTTTCTCAGGAACGTATTTCCGTAATGACATCACGAATCTCATTGATTTTAAGGAA
>CAIWSO010000401.1 GCA_903915315.1 uncultured Spartobacteria bacterium
CAACACCGAGGGGGAAAAGCGGAGATGTTTGAAGTTGATGTCAGTAGTGCCTGGAAACCCGCCGGGATCAATGTCATTGCCCTCCTCGTTGAGGCCAAAGACTCCGCCTACCTGGATTCCGCCGTCGAGTTGGTGGATAGGGAACAAGTCGAGGTGCCGGCGACATCTTGGGCCAGTCCCGCTTTTCATGATAGCGAGTGGAGAGTCGTTTCCGTTCCGCACGATTATGTGGTCGAAGGTCCCGTGGGTAAGAGTGGCGCCGATGGCTACGCGCGTGAGATTGCCTGGTATCGAAAACACATCGAGGTGCCGCCGCACGCGCCTGGTAGTCGCATCTGGCTGGAATTGGATGGAGTCTATCGTGCGAGCCGCTATTGGCTCAATGGTCAGGAGATCGGCATTCACAATAGTGGGAACGTGCCCTGCCGCTTTGATATTACGTATTTGGTGAAGCCTGGGGACAATCTCCTCGCGGTACGAGTTGACCCCAGATACGCCGAGGGTTGGTGGTATGATGGTGGTGGAATCTATCGTCACGTCAGGTTGGTGATTACGGCGCCTATCCATGTGGAGCCAGAGGGGATCTTCCTTTTCAGTACCATTCCGGATACCAAAGATGGGATCGCGGCCCCAGCGGAACTCCATATCGACGCCATGTTCCGCAATGAGGGTGCAGAGGCCATAGAAGCCGAGATCGTTCATGAACTCTTGGATGCCGATCAGAAGAGTGTTCAACGTTTCACCGAACGGGTTCGTTTAGGAGCAGGCGAGACGAAACAAAAGGTCTCGATGAAGATCTCACCCGTGAACTTGTGGTCCTGCGAGCATCCGGTTCTCTATTCTGTCCGCACATCCATTTTGGTTAAGGATGAAGTGATCGACCAAGTGACCAACTCCTTCGGTTTCCGAACCGTCGCTTTCGATCCCGATCGGGGCTTTCTTCTCAATGGCGCACCGGTAAAAATCAAAGGCACCTGCAATCATGAAAGCCACTCTGGCGTCGGTGTGGCCATCCCTGATCGGCTCCATGTCTGGCGCTTGGAACAACTCAAGGCTATGGGCGGCAATGCGGTTCGCTGTTCCCACAATGCGATGTCACCTGTGTTCTACGACGCCTGCGATCGGCTCGGCATTCTCGTCATGGATGAATTTCGCCAATTTAGTGACGGCTATAGCGTGAAAGTGAACCGAAATGCGACGGCCGATCATCTGACTGACCAAATCAATCAAGTGAAGCGCAACCGCAATCATCCCAGCATTGTGATATGGTCTATCTGCAATGAAGAAGCTCATGTCACAGAAAACGAAGACGGAGCCCGGCTAGCCAAGGCGTTTGTTAAAATGCTCCAAGAATATGATGGCACTCGCCCGACCACAGCTTCAGCGGTCCATGGCTGGGCGAAAGAAGGTCTGTGCGGCGTGATCGATGTGGTTGGGGTGAATTACACGGCACCCAGATACGACAAGATCAGGGAAACCTTCCCGAAAAAGCCATTTCTGGGAACGGAGTCCTGTAGCGAAACTTCGACCCGTGGATTCTATGACCGCACCCCGTTTAAAAATCCCATGGGTGCAGGTCCGACTTTGTATGGCGACGAAAAGAAGGGCTACTTGAGCAACTATTGCGAAAATGGGCCTGGGTGGTATCAATCCTGCGAGGTCGGCTGGAAGGCCGTTGCCGATCGTCCGTGGATGGCTGGCTACTTCGTATGGACGGGCTTCGACTACAAAGGTGAACCAACCCCATTCGGCCAACCCATTCAGCCCTCGATCAGTTCCTCCTTCGGCATTATGGACGCCTGCGGATTCCCCAAAGATTCGTATTGGTATTACAAATCCTGGTGGGGCAGCGAACCCGTCCTGCATGTCTTTCCGCATTGGAACTGGCCCGGCAAGGAAGGTCAGGAGA
>CAIWSO010000402.1 GCA_903915315.1 uncultured Spartobacteria bacterium
CTCCAGTGATCACGTCGGGAACCTGAAAGCTCAGGCCTGTCCAAGTGGTCTCGTCCTCGCCTCCGCTGTGGATACCGATAATGCTACCGCAGATGTCGATCTCGGCGATGTGCTCGGTTTGGCGGATGACACGTCCCCCCAATGTATCGCGATAAAAGGCAATGGCGCGGGGGGTGTCTTTTGCCCAGATGATGTATTTGACGCGTTCGATGATCATGATTTGGTATCCCAATTGTAGTCGATGGTGTGGAGGCGCTTTTGTTTCGCGCCAAGGCGGGGGACGCAAGCGATGAGCGCCTTTGTGTAAGGATGGCTGGGGTTGGCCAGAATCGTTTCGGTGTCGCCGGCTTCCACGATCTCACCACGAAACATCACAGCCACACGGTCGCAGAGGCCTCGGATGATGCCGAAATTGTGCGTGATGAGGATGAGCGACATGGCGAACTCAGCGCGGAGGCGACGAAGCTCGGCCAAGATTTGCGCTTGGATGGTGACGTCGAGGGCGGTGGTGGGTTCGTCTGCGACGAGAAGCTTGGGTCGGCAACTCAGGGCCATGGCGATCATCGCACGCTGCTGCATGCCGCCGCTGAGTTGGTGGGGATAATCATGCATGCGCTTCTCGGGATCGACGATGCCGACGATACCGAGCCACTTCGCGACTTCGGCGCTCACATCTTGGACATCGGGACGATGGAGACGGATGCCTTCGGCAATCTGGCTGTGGATCGTGTAAACGGGATTGAGCGAGGTCGCGGGCTCCTGAAAAACATACGCGATGCCACCGCCACGAATGGCGCGGATCTTTTTCTCGCTCATGGTCAAAACGTCCTCGCCCTCGAAAAGGATTCGGCCATTGGGGAACTCTGCTGGGGGCGTGGGAAGAAGGCGGGCGAGGGAGAGGGCGGTGACGCTCTTTCCGCTGCCGCTCTCGCCAACGATGGCCAGCGAGTCGCCGTGCGCCATCGAAAACGAGGTGTTTTTGACGGCATCGAACACGCCGTTTTCCGTTCGGAAGCGGATGGTGAGATTTTCAACTTCGAGGAGTGGAGATTTCATTGCGGACGGGTCTCTGAGGCTCGGCGAATGGCGTCGCCGACAATGTAAAACGCGAGGGAGGCAGTAAAAATGGCGAGCCCGGGGAAAACGATGAGCCACCAGGCATCGAGGAGGTAGGTTTTTCCGTCGGCGATGATGTTGCCCCATGTGGCCTGTGGCGGAGGGACACCGAAGCTGAGAAAGCTGAGACCGGATTCCACCAAAATGGCGTCGGGAATGCTCACGATCGCGGTGACAAAGATCGGAGCAAAGGCATTGGGCATGATGTGGCGGAAGATGATTCCCGTCGCACTCTGGCCCATGGCCCGGGCTGCGCGGACGTATTCCGTCTCACGAAGGGTGAGGAATTCCGCGCGAACAAGGCGGGCCGTGCCGCTCCAACTCACGAGACCAATCACTCCGATAATAATCCAGATATTCGGGCCTAGAATGGCAATGGCACTGAGAATGAGAAAAAACGAGGGAAAGCAAAGGAGCGCATCGACCACGCGCATGAGCACATTATCGACCCATCCGCCACAATAGCCGCTCACCGCCCCTACGATAATGCCAATACCAAGCGAGACCGCCATTGCGACAAATCCTACGGTCAGCGAGATTGTGGACCCCGCCACCATTCGAGAGAGGACATCGCGACCGAGATTATCCGTGCCCAGCCAATGAGCGGCACTGGGCGGCAGAAGCTTGTCCTCGAGCCGCGTGGCATTCGGATCCAACGGCATAGGAAGCCCGAAGATC
>CAIWSO010000403.1 GCA_903915315.1 uncultured Spartobacteria bacterium
GGACTTCGAGTGGGTGGACTCCACCGGCTCGGCCAAAAAATCCAAAGACCTTCGCGGTCATCCGCTCGTCCTCGTTGTCGCTCCATCGCCGACCAATCGGACCTTCCGAGCGCAGGTCGCCCAGTTGCAAAAAATCTATGAGCGCTTCGCAGCGGAAGAAACCCTCTGCATCGCCGCGTTTTCTTCAGAGCCCGGTGTCATCCGCTCGAATATCCCGTTCCTCACCGTTCCAAATGGCGCGGCCACCGCGTCGGCCTACGATGCCGCGACCGGATTTGCTATCGCCATCATCGGACAAGACGGCAACCTCGATTACATAAGCAATCGGGTGGTTCCAGCCCAACGCATTTTCGATATCATCGACAATTCCTATGCGAAGCAAATGAAGCTTCGCCGCAAGTGATTTAATCCCATTTTTAAAGACATGACATTTCAAGACCGCATCAACCAAGACATCAAAGCCGCCATGCTCGCTCGCGAGGCGGCCAAACTCGGCGTTCTCCGCATGCTCAAGAGCGCGTTGATGAATTCTGCCATCGAAAAACACGGCGCCGGCGGGGCCCTCGATGACGCCGATGCCCTCGCCATCGTTCGCAAGGAAGTCAAAAAACGTCAGGATTCCGTCGAAGCCTTTGAAAAGGGCGGACGCCCCGAAATGGCAGCGACCGAGAAGGACGAGATCACGATTCTCAACACCTATCTCCCGCAGCCCCTTTCTGCCGAGGAACTCACCGCGCTTGTTCAGGCCGCCATTGCTGAAGCCGGCGCCACCTCCCGCAAGGAAATGGGCGCCGTGATGAAGATCGTCAACGCGAATGCCGATGGCCGCGTCGATGGTCGTACGCTCAGCTCGGAAGTCCAAAAACAACTCGGCGCCTAAGCCGTTCCCAGGCCCCTGCCGTTATGACGATGTCCACGCAGCGCAAGCAATTTCCGTTTACTGAGTTTGAACCCCGCTGGCAGCAGCATTGGTTGGATACTGGTGCCTTCCGGGCGGAAAATCCAGGCTCACCCAGCTTTGACGCCGCTCGCCCGAAATACTACATCCTCGACATGTTCCCGTATCCCAGTGGAGACGGGCTCCATGTCGGCCATGTCGAAGGCTACACGGCCACGGACATCCTTGCCCGCTTCCACCGCATGCAGGGCTACAACGTGCTTCATCCGATGGGTTGGGATGCGTTCGGTCTGCCCGCTGAGCAATACGCCATCAAAACCGGCCAGCATCCGCGCGTCACCACGGCTCGCAATATCGATAATTTCCGTCGGCAACTCCAAGCCGTCGGCTTCAGTTACGACTGGGATCGCGAGGTCAGCACGACCGATCCGCGCTATTTCCAGTGGACACAGTGGATTTTCCTTCAGCTCTACAATGCGTGGTTCAACCCAGCCACGAACCGCGCGGAACCCATCGCCTCCTACACTGGAGACGACGCGGATTCCGTCCGTCTCGCTTATGTCGCCGAAATGCCAGTCAACTGGTGCCCAGAACTTGGTACCGTTCTGGCCAACGAGGAAGTCGTGGATGGCAAAAGCGAAGTTGGTGGGTTTCCCGTCGAGCGGCGTCCTCTCCGCCAGTGGATGCTCCGCATCACGGCCTTTGCCGACCGCCTAATCGAGGGCTTGGATGGTCTCGATTGGCCAGAGGGCATCAAGCTCCTGCAAAAAAACTGGATCGGCCGGAGTGAAGGTGCCGAGGTCGGTTTTTCCATCGAGGATAGTGAGGAAAAGATCACCGTTTTCACCACACGCCCGGACACCCTTTTCGGTGCGACCTACATGATCCTCGCTCCCGAGCATCCGCTTGTTTCCAGCATCACAAAGCCGGATTGCAAGGAAGCCGTCGAAAAATACCGCACCGCTGTCGCGTGCAAAAGCGACCTCGATCGCACGGATCTTGCAAAAGACAAAAGCGGCGTTTTCACCGGTGCTCTGGCCATCAATCCCGTCAACGGCGAGAAAATCCCTGTTTGGATCGCCGACTACGTTCTCATGGGCTACGGGACTGGGGCTATCATGGCCGTTCCCGCCCACGACGAGCGGGACTTCGAGTTTGCGACGAAATTCCAACTGCCCATCCGCGAGGTTGTAAAAAAAGAGGGGAGCACGGGCGTCCCGCCCGTGGGTTCGACGACGCCCTTTTTTGAAGAAAAAAGGGAAATAAAAATCCGCAACCGAAACCTACCCCACTGGCAACAAGATCAAAAATACTACTTCGTCACTTGGCGGTTGAATGACAGTCTACCTGCCAACCTTGTGCGCGATTGGAAGCTCGAGGCGGCGGCTTGGCTTGCCGCACGCAAGCAACCGCTATCAACCGAAGAGGAAAAGGAATTTCATTGTTTGTTCTCGGATCGCCTTGAATCCCTCTTGGATGAAGGACGCGGAAGTTGCATTCTAGGAAATCCCGATATTGCTAAAATCGTTGAGCAAACTTTGAAGCATTTTGACGGTTCCCGATATTCGCTGAGCGCGTTTGTGCTGATGCCCAATCATGTTCACGTTCTCTTCAAACTTTCTGCAGGCGAGGATCTCGGGAAAGTCATTCATAGCTGGAAAAGCTATTCTGCTCATGAAATCAATAAGGCACTCAAACTGGAAGGCCCTGTTTGGCAGGAGGAATATTTTGACCGAATTGTTCGTGGCGAGAGTCATTATGCGCGTGTGCTTGAATACATCTGTGAAAATCCGGCCAAAGCTGGGTTGAAGGATATCAGCGCCTACACGGGCGGGACGCCCATGCTCCCCTGCTTCTCTGGCGAAGGTGTGGTTGTTAATTCCGGCTTCCTTGACGGCATGGCTACCGCTCAGGCCAAGAAGAAGATCATTGGTTGGCTGGAGGAAAATGGCCTCGGTCGCGGGACGGTGAATTTCAAACTGCGCGACTGGCTGTTTTCGCGTCAGCGCTACTGGGGTGAGCCATTTCCTATCGTCTGGGAGAATGGTCAACACCGCGCTCTCAGCGCCACCGATCTGCCGGTGATCCAGCCGGACATGGAGGATTTCAAACCCACAGGGACTCCAGAGCCTCCACTCAGCAAGGCCACGGATTGGGTTCGCTATTCCGAGACCGCCCGCCGCGAGACGAATACCATGCCGCAGTGGGCGGGATCCTGTTGGTATTACCTCCGCTTCTGTGATCCGAAAAATGCGAACCGCTTCCTTGGTGAAGCTGCTGATCAATATTGGATGGGGAAGGAAGGGAAGCCCGGTGGTGTGGATCTCTATGTTGGCGGCACGGAACACGCTGTTCTGCATCTCCTTTACGCCCGCTTTTGGCACAAGGTCCTATTTGACCTCGGTCATCTCACGACTCCTGAACCCTTCCAGCGCCTTGTTAACCAAGGAATGATCCTCGGCCCGGACGGACAGAAAATGTCAAAGAGCCGTGGCAATGTGGTGACTCCGGATAGCGTGATTTCCGAATACGGCGCCGATTCTCTTCGCCTCTACGAAATGTTCATGGGTCCGCTCGAGCAAATGAAGCCGTGGAGCATGAAGGGCGTTGAGGGCGTTTATCGCTTTCTCGGTCGCGTCTGGCGCATGGCCATGGAGGAAAATCAAGAAGGCGCATGGGTTGTCTCAACCGA
>CAIWSO010000404.1 GCA_903915315.1 uncultured Spartobacteria bacterium
GTGACCACGATGGCCAGAACCGGTCGGCGTATGAAGATGTCGGTGAATTGCATGGGCGCTAAGTCTTGATGTCAGGGAGCAGTGTGACGTTACTTTTCCGAGGGCTGCGGGGAGGTCGAGGGTACGGGCCTTTCACCCTCCGCAATCACGACAGAGGCACCTTTGTGAAGCTTGAATCCTCCTGCGGATACGACTTTTTCACCTTCTTGAAGGCCATTTTCGACGGCTACAAAGTCACCCTTTCTCGATCCGAGGCGGACGAATTTCTGATCGCAGACGAGGTGAGGCTTGCCGTCCTTGTCTGCTTCCTCCTTCACCACGAAAACAGAGTTTCCATAAGCAGCGAAAATGACTGCGGTGCCGGGGATAATGATGTGTTTTTTTTCTACCGGCGCTATCGCGGATACAGCCGCGAACATTCCAGGTCGGAGTCCGCCATCTTGGTTGGCCATCGTCGCTTGGAGGCGAATGTTGCGCGTGAGGGGATCCACTTCGGCATCGATCGCAGTGAGGCGGCCTTCAAAAACTCGCCCTGCGAGCGCATCCGTCGTGGCCTGCACTTTCATGCCGACGCTCAAGTCCGAGAGGCGTTGTTGGGGGAGTGAGAAATTCACATATACGGGGTCGAGGGATTGTAGCGAAACAATCGGCGCGCCTGCTTGAAGAAATTGCCCTTCCTGGATTTGTCGAATACCTACGCGGCCTGAAAAGGGAGCTTTGATCGTCCGCTTTTGCAGCATCCACTGGAGTTCCTCGACTCGGGCGGCGGTGTTTTTTTGCTGGGACTCGGCGGTATCGAGTTCCGACTGGGAGATGACGCTGGTTTTACGAAGCTCACGAGTGCGTGAGAGATTGAGGTTGGCTAATTCGGCAGCGGCCATGGCCGAGCGCAGTTGGGCTTCCTCGCTGGCCTTATCAAGGATCACCAAAACATCGCCCGCAGCCACCATCGAACCAGACTCGAAAGCGATCTTCTCCACCTTGCCTGCCACTTCGTTGGCGAGGGTGACGCCTTGAACAGACTCGATTGTTCCCACGGCATCAAATTGATCCGCCCAGGATTGCGTGATGGCCTCGGTGACTTGAATCGAAATCGGAGGGATCTGGAATGTTTTTCCTGCAGCGATCAGATCCATGATCTGCGAAGCCTTGATGCCAATGATCGCCGCCACCAGTAAGAGGATCCCGACAAGCGTGAGAAGAATTTTCTTTTTCATAGTGTCTTTTTAGAAGTCGTGAAATGGGGGCGGTTTGTTCCGCTTGTTGGCTGATGAGAAAATCATTTTTTGGCCATTGGCAGGTTGACCTGTTTCCCTCACTCCCATCCTGAGCGTGAAGTTAGGGAGGATAGCAGAAATGGTCAAGGTGGGCCGCCCGAAACGGGATCGCGAGTTTACGATCGATCGGCCAAATGGACTGGGGTCATTACCGCCCCTCTCAAGGTGAGTCTCGCAAGGTATAACTTTGAAAATGAAACTGCTCGCGACTGCCCTTATTTTGACGCTTTTATTCGGGTCGTTGGGATCCGATCTGCATGCGGATTCCACTATTGAACTGGAAAGGAATTCCATGGGGGCCCTCAGTAAACTCTATCGGGAGAATAGCCGCACGGTGGATTTATACGACCATGCGGCTGCCATTCTTGTTTTTCCCGAGGTTCATAAACTCGGGGTCGGTCTGGCACTGCAAACCGCCACTGGAGTCCTTTTTTTGAATCGCAGGCCGACCGACTACTTTAATCTCACCGGCTTCTCGGTCGGATTGGAGTTGGGTGTTCAGAAATACAGCTGCGCGATTTTCTTTATGGATCAAGAAGCTTTGGAGGAATTCTACCGCTCGTCGGGATTCCGGCTCGGTTTGTCTGGAAGCGTAGTTATTGCCGATGAACTTCTAGGCGCGTGCGCTCATCCGGATCGGCGGATTCAAACGTTTTTATTCGACCAGACTGGAATGATGCTGAGCCTCGGAATGGAATTAATAAAAACCACGAAGTATTATCCGAGCAAGTGATACGAGCGCACAGTCTCTGCGGAAGAGCAGCGGGCGCTTATCCTAAGATCA
>CAIWSO010000405.1 GCA_903915315.1 uncultured Spartobacteria bacterium
GGAAAACGCGTCGCAACGGAAGCCGTTGGGATCACCCGCCGCTTTTTTGAGCGCGCCGGAGTGAAAGTGGAGGTCGAATTTTCTTGGGGTGCAACAGAGGTCAAAGTCCCCGATCTGGTGGATGCCATCGTAGACATCACGGAAACCGGATCCTCGCTCCGCGCAAACAAGCTTCGCATCGTGGACACCCTCATGGAATCTTATCCTGCGCTCTACGCGAACACTTCCGCATGGGCTGATGAATGGAAGCAATCGAAGATCAAAAACCTCGCGCTTTTGCTCAAAGCCGCCCTCGCCGCTCGCGATCTCGTGGGGTTGAAAATGAACCTTCCTGAGAAAAGTCTGAAAAAATTGCTTGAGGCCTTGCCCGCGTTAAGAAATCCTACCGTTTCGCCTTTGGCCCAACCCGAATGGGTTGCCATAGAAACCGTGATCGAAGAAAAAGTCGTCCGCGAGATCATCCCGAGTCTGAAAACCCTCGGGGCCGAAGGAATCATCGAATATCCACTTAACAAAGTGGTCCATTAAGCAAGTAAGCAGTCCCGAAAAATCATGGGTTCATTAAAGAAGACGAGAAAAGCTAAAATCGCGAAACACAAACGCCGCAAGCGTATGAAAGAAAACCGCCATAAGAAGCGGTTGCGCTACAAGTCCTAATTTAGGACCCTCTACGCGCAGCGGCCAAAAAAGGCGTTTCCATCTGCTTTTCACCGAGTTTTGGAAACGTCTGACCCGTTTAAAAATGTCGGGACAACTTATCCGCCAGTCTGCATTTTCACTTCAGGGCAGATCTTCCTTTATCAACAAAGCGAAGGCTATTTCCCTGCTTGCTTGCCTCGGTTTTTCAGCCTGTAGCTCACCGCCTCGCGCTGCCAGGCCTGATGCTTTCTCGCAACCTGTTGCCAGGATTTCCAACTCCACAATAAAACGGGAAGTTGATCATCCTCCGCGCCAACACTCGCTATTCCGACCGCTGGCGCCGACATTGACTTCTGCATCGAAGGAAGCGTCACCCCCAGTACCGCCAAGCTCGACAGCATCTCTCGTTGCGACCTCCCTAGGTTCATCCTATCAGATTTTAAATACCGGAGCGGATTTCGTTTCGGTTTGTCGCTCTCCTCGTGCGGCCAAAATCAAATCCTCCCTTTTTGAGGAAGCGATCGTACTCGCTAAAATTCGCAGCGTCATCAAGCAGGAGTTCCCAAAAAAAACCGCCAATTCAAACGAGGTTCAATTTCATGTGGGAGCAGCAACTATTTCATTCCATTCCGATACTCCTGTGAAAACTATCACCTCGGCCATCGTCAGAACACTCGGCATCAGCGGAGTCAATCGCGTGGATGCGACCTTCCCCTCACCTCCCCCAACCGCTCTCAAAAACTAAACGATTTGCGCATTATCGAAATTGCGTGATTGCAGCTGGGGGAGTTGGTGTTTAAAATCGCGGGCTCAAAACCGCCAGATGAATATCCACGAATACCAAGCCAAAGAACTCCTCGATAAATTCGGTGTCGCCAACAGTCCCGGTGGCGTCGCCTCCACCCCGGAGGAAGCGGAAAAAATAGCCGCCTCCCTTGGAACCCACCAACTCGTCATTAAAGCCCAGGTGCATGCGGGAGGACGAGGAAAAGGCACTTTTAAAAACGGCTTTAAAAGTGGTGTTCATCTTTGCAAGACACCCGCACAAATCCGCGAGGTCGCTGCCAACATGCTTGGTCAAACACTCGTCACTCATCAAACGGGAGAAGAAGGCCGCGTCGTCCGCAAGGTGCTCGTGGCGGAATCCGTCGAGATCGAACGCGAGTTGTATTTCGCTGTTCTGATTGACCGCGCCACATCAGCTCCCGTCATCGTCGCCAGCACAGAAGGCGGCGTGGATATCGAGGGTGTTGCTGAGCATACCCCGGAAAAGATTTTCAACCTCCACGTGGATCCGCTTTTGGGTTTCCAACCCTATCAAGCTCGCAAACTCTCGAAGTTGCTCGGTATCCCTACCGCGCAAATGAAGAGCGCGTGCGTGCTTTTTGCGAACCTCTACAAAACATTCATCGCCTCGGATTGCTCGATGGTCGAAGTAAACCCGCTCGTCATCACCAAGGGCGGCGACGTGCGCGCCTTGGATGCGAAATTCAATTTCGACGACAACGCCCTCTTCCGCCACCCCGACATCCAAGCCTACCGCGACATTGAAGAGGAAGATCCCCGCGAAGTCGAAGCCTCGAAGCATAATCTCAGCTACATCGGGCTGGATGGAAATATCGCCTGCTTGGTCAATGGAGCCGGACTCGCGATGGCGACGATGGATATCATTAAACACCACGGCGGCGAACCTTCCAACTTCCTTGACGTAGGAGGTGGAGCCACCGAGCAGCAGGTCACCGAGGCATTCAAAATCCTTGTCTCTGACAAACGAGTGAAAGCCATTTTGGTGAATATTTTCGGCGGCATCATGAAGTGCGATATCATCGCTCAAGGCATCATCAATGCCGTGAAAGCCGTCAACCTCCCAGTGCCTCTCGTGGTGCGCTTGGAAGGCACCAACGTCGAAGCCGGCC
>CAIWSO010000406.1 GCA_903915315.1 uncultured Spartobacteria bacterium
AGATGTGACGGTGGCCAGGACTGGTTTCTTCGAAGGGTAAGCGCCACTCCAAAAGGCGACCGTCCGCTCCGACTTGAGGGCGATAGACTTTGGGGAGTATTTCTTGAACACGCTTCACCAGCGGTTCCTCCATCTTACCCAGCACCCTGGCGGCTTCCACGTAGTCGTTGAAGACTTGAAGAATCAGGAACTGCTCGACGGTGGATCCCGCACTGAGAGCCGCTTTCTGTTTGACTCCGTTTTTATCGACATAGAAAAACATGTTTTCGGGTGAAGATGCGGGACGGGCCATGAGGGTGCCGTCCGGACCAGGAATCAGATAGGATTCACAGAACTCGGTGGAGGCGGTCAGGAGGTCCCAGTTTTCCGAGAGAATTTGCGGATCACGATTGAATCGATAATTCTCGAGGATGTGGAAGGTCATCCACTGCCCGCCCAGATAAGTGGCCGCCCACATCGGTTGAACCCCCATCGAACGGGCACTGCCCCACACATCGGTCGAGTGTGCCATGGCCCAGCCTTTCATTCCCATACGGCGCGCGAGCTCTTTCCCGCTAGGCTGATACATGCGGATCAGATCGAAGAAGGGCTGATGAAGCTCGGCGAGATTGCAGGTCTCTGCCAACCAGTAATTCATCTGGATGTTAATGTTGAGGTGGTAGTCCGACGACCATGGTGGCTGTTTATATGCATTCCAAATACCCTGCAGGTTCGCAGGAAGGCAACCGGGACGAGAAGAGGCGATCAGGAGGTAGCGACCGAACTGGAAGTAGGTTTCCATGAGATCGGGGTCGTCATGGCTGCCCTCTTGCAGGCGCTTGAGGCGGTCTTTGGTTGGTTTTGCGAGGAGCTCGTCGCTCGTCTTACCAATGTCAAAATGAACGCGGTTATAGTATTTCTGATGATCGGCAATGGCGTCCGCCTTGATCTGGCTGAGCGGCTTGGCCTTGAGCTTCTCAAGTGTGCCGCTTGTCTTGGCCTGCCATCCCTCGGCGAGGGGTTCGGCCGTATTCTGGCGATTGAAATTCGTGCCGATGGCGAGTTGGAAGGTCAGCTCGCGGACTTGCTTGAATGCGAGAGCGCTGGGCTTCGACGATACATCCGAAGGCGCGAGGGACGCACGGAGACGATTTTGAAATTTCGTGCCGAGGGCTCCGTCCGCCTGCCCGGTCAAAACCAAATCGCTGCCCTCGATTTGAGCCCCGTCCATGGCAGCCATGATATCAACGGGTTTGTCCGATCGAATGGAGACGATGAAGACATCATCAGGAGCCGATACAAACATCTCCTGGGAGATGGTCGAATTATCGCTCAGCGTATAAGTCGATGTTGAGATACCCGTGCGAAGATCAAGAGCCCGATGGGTCGAGACGATTTCAGCGGTATTCTGATAATGGAGATTTAGCCAGCCCGCGAGTTGATAAAGTTGGGGGTTTTTAGAGGAGCTTCCTTTGCGCGAAATATGCTCTACAAAATAGTCGTCCGCGCCCTTGTAGTCGCCCGCTGCCTCGAGTTCACGGATTTTCTCGAAGTGCGGAAACGCGTTTTCCTCCTCATACATTTTGCCCGTGTTTGCCCAAATGGTATCCTCATTGAGCAGGATGCGCTCCTTGGGGAAGGTGGCATAGTTCATCGCTCCCAAGCGTCCATTACCGATCGGATAGGCATCTTCCCAGTGTGCGGCGCAAGCATCATCCCAGATCACCTCGTTATCAGCCGGCGGATAACTCACACGAGAAGGCGGTGGCGGTGCCTGATCACGGTATTTCTGCAGCAAGGGAGCGATGATCTTCGCTATCTCAAGGGCGCCCTCCGCGTTCGGGAGAGTTTTGTCGGGGAAAAGCTCGGCTCGATTGAGGAAAGGAGCATGGAGGTCAATGACGGGAGCCCCACCCTTGATTCCAACCCCGTCGATACGAAGAAGAATCTCCTCGTTAATCGCTGAGGCGTTGTTGCCCTTCCCTTCGTTGGTGAAAGCCATTACGGGTTTAACGATCCAGATCACCGGCTTGCTTGGCAGGCTACGAAACTGTTGGATCATATCATGGTAGGTTCTGCTGAATTTCCATTGTTGTAACCCAGGCTTGGCGTCATACGTGCCCAAGTTAATGATCACAACATCGGGCAGAAATTGCTTGGCCTGTGGAAACTCTGGACTTTTGTAGTAGGGTGCTGGGGGATCCGGAATCAGGGTCGCATCCTTGACTCCGAAGTTCTTCACCTCAAATTCCGCCCCAAGCATTTTTTGAAGTTGAGCGGGGTAACTGCTTGTTTCCGGACTGGGAATTCCGACTCCTAAGGTGGTGCTATCGCCGACACAGGCGACCTTGATCGGTTGGGCTACGGCTGAGGAGGCGCAAAAAAGCGCGAGTGCTATGATGGTAGTTTTCATTTATGTTCTAAAACGATGACTTGGAATGGGGCCAATTGAAATGTGTGGGCTTTTCCGGCCGTGAGCGTAACAGCCGGTTGATCGGCTTCATCGGCCCACGGGCTTTTCATGGTGAAGGTCTCGATCTTCTGATGCGGCGGCACCTCAAAAGCTTTGATAGGTTCGATATCGATCGACTGCGGTTTGTCGGAGGGATTACGCAACATGAGGGTCGCTTTTTTAGAATTCCACGCAGCCACGCCATAGACATGTCCTTTGCCCGGATCGCCGCCCACCCAATGGGCATCGACCAAGACATCTTCGTTCGCGCGCGCCCACTTGGCGCCCTCGGCCACGATATCCCAAAGCTCATCGGTCATCAGAGTTTTGCCCGTGTCCGGATTGTTGGGGCCGATGTAGAGTTCCTGCAGGTTCACCCCAATGCCAAAGTAGGAACGCACTTCATTTTTCCACTCTTGGGTGGTCGCGGTATCGAAGCCTTTATGATGCACATACGGTGCAAGCACGGGGCCCATGACCATGACTGATGAAACTGGGAAAAGCGGGCTTTGGAAGACGACCTTCATGTAAGTAGTCCAGTCGCGGTAGTTCAGCGATTGCTCTCGCACAGGCCCGACGCCTTTCATTTCGATGTCGCCACCGCCACGCCAAATCGAATCCG
>CAIWSO010000407.1 GCA_903915315.1 uncultured Spartobacteria bacterium
ACATCCACGGGGAAATGCTCACCCTCATGCGCCGAGAGACCTCCCGCGAGCACATCGAGAACCTCATCGGCCGCATCCGTGCCGGAATACCAGGCATCGGCCTTCGCACGACTTTCATTGTTGGTTTTCCGGGCGAGACCGAGGAGCACTTCCAATCTCTACTGGAGTTCATCGAAGCAGTCCGCTTCGAGCGCCTCGGCGTATTCAACTACTCCCAAGAGGAAGGTTCCCGCGCTGCGAAGATGGAAAACCAAGTGCCCACGCGCACAAAAAATCGCCGTTACCGCGAGGCCATGAAGCTACAACAAAAAATCGCCCGCGAAATGGCTGAGTCCCGTACCGGACAAACCCTTCGCGTACTAGTGGAGCAACCGAATATCGGCCGCACTGAGCACGATGCTCCCGATGTGGACTGCCGCGTCATCCTCACGCAACCAGTCACAGTGGGCGAATTCGTGAATGTGAAGGTCCTAGGCGCTCAGACTTACGATCTCGTCGCCGAACCCATCGGCTAGCTTTTACTCCGCGCAATTTTGCCGAGATCTCAGAGATCCTCTTCCAAAGGGGTCACCTGTTTCTCAGCAGGGACTTCGGCACTTGCTCCGGGAGTGACCAGTGGTGCTATGCGACAATCTCCAACATAAATCCCGCCTTTTTCCACAACCAGGGATGGAGCTTCCACCGCCCCCTCCAGTCGCCCTCCTTTGAGAACCTTCACGATGCCGCGACTCTGAATGGTACCACGGAAAATCCCCTCGATGGAAACGCTGTCCGCGTCCACGAGTTGAGTGCAATCGATGACCGCCTTCCGGTCGATGACGAAGGAACCTGCCGTGATACGGCCGGTGCAGGTCTTTTGCATCGCTAGCCGGGCTTCCCCTTCACAGCGCAGATGCCCATGGAACGGGCCCTCAATGCGCGCAGATCCACATATGATCCAAGGGTTGCTCACAGAACCTTTCGCCGTGATTTTCAAATGCCCGCGCGTGTCAATCGAACGCGAGGCATGGGCGGTGATATTCACATCGATCAACTCGATCGGGGCATAACAACCGGGGCAGATCGTGCTTTGAGCTTTGGGCGACACTTGGTGCGTGCGACCGCATTTCAGGCAGTGGACAGGCTTCCCGGTTTCGTGCTTCCTTCCCGCTAGGGACTGACTTCCGCTCGACGCATCTAGGCCTTCCGTGGAATCGGAGGCTTTGTAGTGGGCGCCGCAGGAACGGCAGTTTGTTGAAACGAGGTGGGGAGGCTCAAGCTGCACAAAACCGCAGACCGGACACCGGAAGGGTGACTTCGGCGGAGGGGTGGGCATGAGGCCTTAAGCCGCGTTTTCGTTGACTTGGGATGGCGCAGACGAGCGGGTGAAGGAAGCCGTTTTTGTCGGAGTCACTTCAGAATGCCCGATGAAGGTTGTGCCCTCTTCGATGATGATGCGCATGGCCTTCAGATCGCCAAGAAGCTCGGCGTTGGATTTGAGTTCGCAGCGCTCTTGGACAGTCACGTTGCCATTCACTGTGCCATGGATCGTGACAGACTTCGTGCGAACCTCACCTTTCACAACCGCATTTTTTCCAAGGATGAGTGTGCCTTCGGAGATGATCTCACCATCCAGCTTGCCGTCAAAAATGAGTTCGGTGTCGAACTTGAGTGTTCCAGTCAATTCCACATCACTGGTGAGAATGTTTTTGGATGTGGAGGGTTCGGAGACGAGCGAGGTGATATTGTTGAGGTTCATGATTTCGCTCAAACTACACTTGAGCGTGTCCGCAGGTCAACAATTGGCCCGCATAAAATAACAAATAAACGCAGGTCGAAAGGCAGAGCTTTTTTTGAGGTGGATCAGACCAAGACGGCGCGAACAGCCGCCACCACTCGATCCTGATCGCTTTCGGTTAAAAAGGGATTGAGCGGAAGGCTAATAACCTCCAAAGCAGCTGCTTCGGATACAGGGAAGTCGCCGTATCGGTATCCGAGCGGAGCGAAAACAGGCTGCTCATGGAGGCATTTCGGATAATAGACCGCCGAAGGAATCCCTGCGGCCTTGAGTTTTTCCGCAAAGGCATCGCGATTCGGCACGCGAAGCGTGTATTGAGCGTAGACATGCGTGTTTCCGTCTCGGATTTGCGGCGTGGCACAAACGTCCCGCAATAATTCGGTGTAGCGGGCTCCGATGCGATGACGGGCGAGGACTTCCTCGTCGTAGCCGGCCCATTTTCCAAGAATCACGGCGGCCTGCATTGTGTCGAAGCGGCCATTCATACCCACGAGATCGTGGACGTGGCGATTGATGCCGCCATGGGTGCGGATTGCCTTCATACGAATGGCGAGGTTGTCGTCACTCGTAAAAAGCGCGCCCCCGTCGCCGTAGCACCCAAGCGGCTTGGCGGGATAAAAACTCGTGCTGGCAATCGTCGTTACACCGCAACTTCTGCGTCCGTGCTGCGTCGCGCCAAAACTCTGCGCGGCATCCTCGATCACGGGCAGGTTGTATTTTTTTGCAATGGCATTGATGGCGTCATAATCCGGCATCTGGCCGAAAAGACTCACCGGCATCAGCGCCTTGGTCGAGGGCGTGATAGCGGCCTCGATTTGGTCCACCGCAATGTTGAAATCCAGCGGATCGATATCCACAAAGACCGGCTTCGCCCCAACGAGCGCAATAGCCTCCGCAGTGCTGATCCATGTGAACGGCACCGTGATCACCTCATCGCCCGGACCGATCTCCAGCGCCCGAAGAGCGATCTCCAGACTGTCGGTGCCGCTCGCCACGGTGATGGCGTGTTTGCATCCCACATAAGCCCCCAAAGCCGACTCCAACTCCGCCACCTCGGGACCATGAATGAACTGGCCATGATCCAAAACGCGGTGGATGCGCTCGTCTATCGCTACTTTGTATTTTTGGTATTGGGATTTGAGATCGATGAAGTCCATAGATGAGTCGTTGGCGCCACGCGCAGAGCGGGGCTATTTCGGTTGAGGCGAGTTTCGCAGAATACCCGGCAGCCATGTCCAGACGATTTGTGTGGAAACCGCGTAATTCCACACCGCGCCGACCAGCGCTCCCGCCGCTCCGGCGAACCACCACGGGATTTGGTTTTCAAAAAGATATTCCGAGGCCTGCACATTCACGATCGCTCCCAAACCACAAATCGCAATGTAGGCCAGAAGACCCGGCAGCAACCTCGCTCCTTTAAGCCGCTGCTGGCGAAATGTGACCGAGTTGTTCACCAAAAAATTCGATACCATCGCAACGAGCGTAGCCGTGAGTTGGGCCGTCACAAAGGTGATGCCGACACAACGAAAAAGAATCCCCAGAGTTGCCAGATGCAGGAACAAACCGCTCAGCCCCGCCAACACATAAACAACAAAGCTCACCGGCACAAAGCGGCCGAATATTTTGTCCGCAAGCAAGTAGAGGTATTCAAACCCCACAACGATATCGAGCTTGCTCTGGCCATGTTGCCGCGCACGAAACTCGTAGGGGAATTCTCGCGTTTTCAGCGGTCGTCCAGCCGAAAGAACCATGTCCAAAAGGATCTTGAATCCCTTGCCGGTCATTTGACGAACGGTTTGCTCAAACACTTCACGCCGGATGGCAAAAAATCCACTCATCGGGTCGGAGAGTTCGGTTTTGCGGGCCAGCGAACCTAGGTTTGTCGCCAAGCGGCTGATAAAAATTCGCGCTTTCGACCACTCCCCCACCCCGCCGCCTTCATCGGCGTAGCGAGTTCCGACAGCCAACTCGAGACTCGGATCCTCCTCAAAGGCCGCCAACATTTTTGGCAAAATGGTTTCATCATGCTGGAGATCGCAATCCATCACCGC
>CAIWSO010000408.1 GCA_903915315.1 uncultured Spartobacteria bacterium
GGAACCAGAAGGCGGAGCCTGGAATTTCGATGCAGAAAATCGCAAGACCATCTCCGACTGGAAGAAAGAAGGGGCTCCTCGCCCAGGCGTGTCCGCGACGAGAAATCGTGATCACGACGAAATTACGCAAAAAGCCATCTCCGACGTGGAGCATTTTTTCCCCAATGGCATTGGGCGTGCGGGGGACTGCTGGTTGCCTGTAACGCGTGCCGAGGCCCTGGAGAGTCTCGCTTCGTTCATTCGGGAAAGACTCCCCTGCTTTGGGGATTTTCAAGATTTGATGCTGCAAGATGCCCCCACGATGTTCCACAGCCTCATTTCCGGACCGCTGAACTTGGGGCTTTTGAACCCGATGGAATGCATCGAAGCCGCCGAAAAAGCCTACCGCGATGGGACCGCCCCGCTGGCCGCCGTTGAGGGTTTCATTCGTCAGATCTTGGGTTGGCGGGAATTTGTGAACGGCGTCTATTGGCTCAAAATGCCGGATTACCTCTCCAGCAACGCACTCCACGCCAGCCGCCCCCTACCCGATTTTTTCTACACGGCGAAGACGGATATGCAATGCCTAAGCCTCACCATCTCGGAAGCCATCGACACGTCCTACAATCACCACATCCAGAGGCTGATGATACTCGGGAACTTCCTGCTCCTCGCCGGCATCGATCCGAGGCAGTCCCACGACTGGTTTTTGGAAATGTATATCGACGCGCATGAGTGGGTCATGGCGGCGAACGTGCTCGGCATGGCGCTCCATGCGGATGGGGGATTCATGGCCACCAAGCCTTACGCGGCCTCGGCCGCCTACATCTCGAAGATGAGCAACTACTGCAGCGGGTGCCAATTCGATCCCAAGAAAAAAACCGGCCCAGGCGCATGCCCCTACAATCTTCTCTACTGGGATTTCTACGACCGCCACGGCAAGCGCTTCGCCTCGAATCCGCGCACAAGCATGATGGTGAGCTCTTGGAATAAACGCCCGGAATCCGAAAAAAATCTCATCCGAAGCGAGGCCGCCGCCTTTCTGGAAAACCTCTCCCCCACCGCCCCAGCGGTCGCAGATCAGAGATAGTCAGCGAATTCGTAAAGCGCCGGGTCTCTCTCCGTGCGGGCTGGACGCACCCGCGAACCCGTCGAGGGAGCGCCCCCCGCTTCGCCCTCTGGCATATCCATCCCGTCAAAAGCATCACCAAATTCTTCCTCGAGCTTTTCGGGATCTTCACCCGCCTCCAAGCGCCGGATCATTTGATCCATCCCTTCAGGCATGGCTTGGCCAGTGGCCTCGGTCATTTTTCGCATCATGCGTCCTAGTGCCTTGGGATCTGGGTTGTTTTCATCCATGCCGGACATTTCTCGTTCCATTTCGGCCATCATTTTTTCCATGCGGGGATCCGCCTCATCGGGCGATTCCGATTTTTCCTGAGCGCGCCCGGTGAAAGCGAACTTGGATACGATCCGCTCCATTCTCGCAACGGGGTCATCCGGGCACTTCGGAACCTTATCCGCATAGGAAAGACTGCGAGCGAAAAACGAGTAGATCTTATTCGTGTCGGGAGAGTGAAATTCGTAGATCGGCATGGTGAAGTGATTGCTTGATTTTACCCCCTTTAGCCGCTTCCGTCCACTCTTCCAATAAAACCTTCGACCCACTTTATGCGGAAGTTTAAACCGCACTGGGGATATCACCCCGCTCCGAGCCGTCCGATTTTTCTCCGCAAGCGCTTTCCTTTTTGATAACCAGATCGACTCACGCATGGACACTCCGGAAACGCCCGATAGTGAGTTGGTCTCCCGCACACAAGCGGGGGATGCTCGGGCTTTTGACGAGTTGGTGGTGCGGTTCAGTCCACGGCTTTACGGCTTGGTCTACAATATGACGGCCAGTCACGAGGATACCAACGACCTGCTTCAGGATATCTTTGCCAAGGCCTACCGATCGATCAAAGGCTTCCAAGGGAAATCTGCGTTTTACACGTGGATGCATACCATCGCGGTGAACATGACTATCAATTTCCTGAAAAAACGAAACCGACGGAAAACCATGAGCCTGGATGATGTCGATAGTGGAATCCTGAGCGACCCCGACTTCATCAAAGCCACCAGCCATGGCGATCCCAGCCAGGATGCCAATCTGGTCGAACTCCAAAAGAAATTGAACGAATCCATGCTCAAGTTGTCACATGAACATAGAGCCGTCGTAACGATGTTTGATATTCAGGGCATGCCACACGCAGAAATCGCAAAGATACTAAAAATTTCGGAAGGCACCGTGCGATCACGCCTCTTTTATGCACACCGACAGTTGCAAAATCACCTCCAAGAGTTTATGAAACACTGATCTCCTTTTATGGATCCCGAAGAAAGTATTTCCAAGTTGCTCCGTCTGAAACGCTATGAGCAACCACGCCCAGATTACTTCGAGGATTTTCTCGCCGAGTTCCAACTCCGCCAGCGAGCCGAGGTCATTCATAGACCATTTTGGAATATCGCATGGGATCGATTTTCCTCCCTTTTCTCGCCGCTCCCGTCGATGAGGCTCGTCGCCGCATCCTCCTTTGCCGCCGCCATGATCGCCACCGGAGTGACCTTGAACTGGTCGAACCAAGAAGCCAAACCCAC
>CAIWSO010000409.1 GCA_903915315.1 uncultured Spartobacteria bacterium
AATCGTCGCGCGTTCACATGAAAGCCAAAGACCAAAATAAAAAGCCCCAACCAGCATAAAACAACCCCCGTAATGAGAACAAAGTTGAGCGGCACTTTACTGGCAATACGCACTGTCCAATTAGGAGAATCAGACGGAACTCCGAGAGCCAGATTCGTATCCGCCAAGGCCTTTCGAGCGGCATCAAAGCGAGGATTCAAAACCAACGCCCGACGGAAGTTCAGCGCGGCTAAAGAAGGATTTGAAGACTTCATCGCCGACCCGCCTAACTCATAATAAACAGATGCGGATGGACGTGCCGTTTGCAGATGCTTCTCAAATAAGCGAATGGCTTCTGCATGGTCTCCATTGTTCGCTCTCAATCTGGCATCAGAAAGATCATCGCTCCATACTTGGCTTGCACCGCCAAGAAACAACACGGCGACCATGGCACAACGAAGAAAGCTTGTGATTCTATTTCGCATATTGAGAAGCAAGACGAGAGAGGACTTGGTTGACACGCTCTCGTTCATCGGGAGTGGGCTTCACTCCAGCATGGGATGAATATTTGGATTCCGCCGCACGCTCCAGCAAGCCCCGAATGACTTCCTTTTCCGTATCGGTCAATCCGGAGATTATGCCAATATTTTCGGCATCACCCCCAACGATGCAAACAAGACAGCTAGATGCCTGATCATAGAAACGCGCATCCTCACAAATCGCTAATTCGGCAATCGCTTCACGGATACGAATTGCCTCCGCCCTTTTCTGCATGAACTTCGAACGGGCGATTTTTTTGATCAAAGAATAAATCAGCGCAAGCACCCAAAATAAGGCAACAAACAAATTAACCCAGAGAAACACGGGTTGCCTAAAAAGCGGCGTCCAACTGGAGTCGCCGCCATCGTGGGATACCGGCATGAGTGGTGATAATTCAGGTTTAGGGGTTGCTAAGGGCGAGGAATCGGCTACCGGAATAGGCGTTGGCGCGACCTCTCCAGCCTTGGCCTCGACAACAAATGGAGCCTGTGTGAGCGTTTCATATTTTCCCGTTGCGGGATCAAGATAGGTGAACTTCAACCCCGGAGTTTGGGTGCGTTCTTGCTTCGCAATAAGGATGAACTCAAAAGTCTTTGTTCCAGAAAAATGAATCGGATCACTGGGTTCGAACTTGTCCGTGGGGGGATAGGACCGCCAACCTTCGTCCTCCGACAATTCCGGAGCTCCCATGGCATCAAAGTTCCCCTGACCTGAAATAAGAACCTTTATGGTTACAGGCTCTCCGGGAGCTGCTTTTTTCGGATTCGCACTCGCTTCCATATTAAACTTGCCGATCGCTCCAGAGAAATTCTCCGGTTTCCCCTCCTTCGGCACGGGAATGACCTCCAGAGTCACAGGCTTTGTCTCGATTCTCACATCCCGACTATTCGTAAACATCCCCGGTGGCAACGCTCCACCAAATTGCTGGAAAATATCCGCAAAGCCGGGTGGCGGGCTTCCAGGAACCTGCAAGCGAGCCTCCAGACTCGATGCCGGAATCTCAAGAGCACCCGACTTCACCGGCGTGATCCCAGTTTGAAAACCAAAAACAATATAGTTTTCTCCATTAACAATCTGCTCGCGCTTGGGAACATGGGATAGCTTTTGAGCCGTGAAACCCTCACCTCCAAAATTCGGACGATCCCCGACTTCACCGCTGATTCGGGAATGGAAGTAATACCGCAATTCAGACGGAACCACCTCGCCCACGTAGGCCTTCTTTTTTGATAGGAGAAGATCCCCAAAATATGGAGTCACTTGCCCAGCGGAAGACGGCACATTTGGGGCGCTAGGAAAAGGCACGTTTGCAGGAGAGGGATTACTCACGACTGGGGGAGCCCCCGCCATCACCGTAAGCCGCGCAGGAGCCGTTCTCACGGTTTTATTATCCACCCGCACTTCAATGGGCGGAATCGTGAAATCCCCCGCACTCAATGGCTCCACTGAATAGGTGAACGTGAGCGTGGATGTGACTTTGAAATTATTCATTTCAAATCGAGTGGCCCGCCCAAAAAGCTCAACCCGCAGACCAGTGACATCGACCGTCTGGGGCACTTGCGCATTTCTAGTATCACGAACTGTCACCACCAACTCGACTGGCTGCCCCACTATTGTGCTAGGACTGCTCAGCCCAGCCGTGGCTTCTTGCGCCTGTAGAATGGCTGAAGCCGCCAACAGAAAACCAACCCATAAAATGAGAACGCGCATTTTCATTGTTTTTTACCAGTCGCGAAGCACCTCTTGCGAGGTTTGCTGCTCCATCAGATTGACTTTCTCCTCCTCATTCCGAAGTGAGTTGAGCAGAGCCCGAGCCTGACTTGGCGACATCTGGCCCGCCTTCTCCTCCTCCGCTCCCACCTCCCCTTGTGCCTGCATTTGATTTTCAGGCGTAGGCTTGGGCTCCTCTGGCTTGGAACTCTTTAACTCGCCCTCTTTTTTGTCACCAGGCGTAGGTGATGGAGACGGTGACTTTTGGTCATTTTTTTTGTCTGAATTGCCCTCATTCTTTTGGGGTTCCTGTGGCTTTTTGTCTTGTGAGTCCTTGGGATCTTTCTGGCTCTCTTTTTTGTCCTCAGGCTTTTGCTCGGAGTCATTCTTGTCCTGATCACCTGATTTTTCCTTTTGGTCTTGATCTTTCTTGTCTTGGTCTTTGCCCTGATCTTCCTTCTGATCCTTCTGATCCTTCTGATCCTTCTGATCCTTCT
>CAIWSO010000410.1 GCA_903915315.1 uncultured Spartobacteria bacterium
CCCTTCGCGGGTGATATCGGATTTCAGCCAATACCAGTAGCAATACGGCTTGGTTTCCTCCGGCGGGTTTTGGAATTGCGACTCGAGTGCTTCCGCTGCGCGGAGAGCGCAGGGAACCAAGAGAGCGAGGGCGAGGAGGAGTGATTTTTTCATTTGGTTTCTTTCACGATAAGATTGTCGATCGCTCCCTGAAAGCGACCACTTTTCGTTGTGGCCGGCCCGACGCGAAGCCTGACATTACCGGAGCCGTCGCCTTGGTATTCGAATTGGGCGGCCGCGAACTCGGACTTGCCGGTCCATGCGCCGGGGGCGTGTTCGAAACTTTTCAGGACGCTGTTGTCGGCGCGCAGCACCTCGATGAGCAGGGCGTCGCCGGCCTGGGTGGCCTGCGAAAGGTCGCCATAGGCGGCCGGAGCCGTTTCAAAAGAAACCTGATAGTTTTTACCTGATGCGTTGGCTTCGACCTCGCAGGATGTGATGACATTGTCCTTGAAGATCATGATCGCCCAATCAGACGGAGTGAGGGCGAGTTCGCTGGTCTTCATCGAGCGGTCCACCGCGTGCACGGCGCCAGCGCCCGAGGAACTCCAGCCCGCGATCTTGCCGCCATGGGCCACAGTCAAGCCGGTGTCGGCCTGCTTGTTGTTTTTGGTGCCTTCGTAAGCACCGAACGATTCGAGGAAAACCTCACCATCGGCACCCAGCACTTGGATTCGCACTTGCAGCACCAACTCCTCCCCATCGGGTTGTTTCACGGAGACCAGGATGGAGTTTCGGCCTGCATTCATGTCTTTGGGCGTGCCGGAATAGGTGCCGTCGGGTTGAATCTCCAGCCAGTTTGGACCACTCTTTTTGGTGAAAGTCGCGCCGATGGGTTCCAGCTTCCCGGAGCAGGTTTCCCCGACTTTCAATGCTGGAAGGTTGATTGTTTTGGCACGATTCTGGGCCTGCAACACCAGCACCCAATCTTGAGGGGAAGGGAGTTCCGGCATTTTGAATTCACCGGTTTCGGATTGGATGATGCCTTGGTCGAAGCGGCGGCCGGTGGCGGGATCGAAGTAGAACGCGGAGTAGCTCACGCCGGGTTCGAGGTCTTTCACCACCGTGCCCGTCCAGTCGTAAATCCTCCCCCTCGGGTGGTAAATGAAGCGCACCTCGCCGGGGATACCGGCGGCGTAGCCATTGGGCGAGGTCCACTCGGGATGCGGCTCAAAGCGTTGCCACGGGTATTGCTCGAGGAGTTTTTTCGCCATGCCCAGTTCGGTGGAGCCGGGGTAGTTCATGCCTTCCTTCCAGGTGGTCCAATCGTAGACCTTCTTGCCTCCGAATGCGCCCGATGCACAGCCGGGGTCGCCTTCCACGCTGGCGTGCCAGATGCCTGCTGCTCCGTAGGTATGCCCGGCCGCGCCGTTCAGGACGCTCTGCCAAAACATCCGGCGTTGCGTGTCGCCGAAACCCTGTTGCATGTGCCCCTCGTAGCAGGTCTCGCCGACCAGCACGGGCATGGGTGGCTCCTTCGAATAGGCCGAGGAAACGATTGCCACGGTCTGCGGCTGGATTGCCGCATTTTGGTCGTGGTTGCCACCGACCATGTCGAAATCCATCGCCGTCGTGTCGTCTTTCGCGCCGCGCCGGCCATGACCCGTGTGGCAGGTAAGCGTTCGGTGAAAGGGATCGAGACCCCGCACATGATTCGCCAAATCAGCCCAGGGACCTTTGTTCCATTTGGTTTCCTCGGGAATTTCGCCGGCAAGGATCCAGAAGATCGGATACGCTCCATAGCGGGCCACGAGGTAACGCCAGTGGCGCTTCAAGCCCTCAAGCCCAATCGCCTGCATGCTATTGCAATCCCCACGCCCCCAGGAGCCGACGATCACCGGCGCGAGACCGCTCTCCACGAGGTGCTGGATGCGGCGGTCGGTGTAGTTAAAATAATCGGGGTTCACCTTCTCGAATTTCACCGACTCGTAGGGCAGGCCGCCCTCATTCGCCATGCGCGGCTCAAGGAAACCCACGTCGGGATACGGCCCGCAAACA
>CAIWSO010000411.1 GCA_903915315.1 uncultured Spartobacteria bacterium
CTGGAAAAGGCCACACGAACGGATTCGGTATCCGAGACATCGACCTTGCTGAAGGCTCCCGTGCCGCCGGCCCCGCGAACAAGGTCGAGGGTTTCTTCAGCGCCTTCAGGCGAAAGGTCGAAAATTCGAATGTCGAATCCTTGCGCGGCCATTGCAATGGAGGTGGCGCGCCCAATACCGGAGCCTCCTCCGGTGACGACGACAATAGGATTTTCAATAGGTTGGGTCATAGGATGCGATAGATTTTTTTGGCATTGGTGGAGAGGATCAGGGTGCGTTCGTCGGCAGTCAGCCTTGAGAGCAACTCATGGGAGATGTTCGACCATGCGAGGAGGCCATTCCCGAGATTCACGACCGGCCAGTCGCCACCCCAGACGAGGCGGGAGGGACCGAAGGCTTCGAGCATGGTGTCGATGTAGGGTCGGAGGCCTTCGGCGTTGCGGAGCGGCTCGGGTGCGTAGGCGGTGATGCCGGAGATTTTGCCGTTCACATTCGGCTCGGCGGCCAAGGCGCGGATGGATTTTTTCCAGGCGAGAAAACCCGCGCCGGCCGGGGCGTCGTTTGCGGAAATTTCAGGAACGCCGCAGTGATCGAGGATGAACGTGGTTTGCGGACAGGCGCGCACGAGATCGAGGGCGAGCGGGAGTTGGCGCTGAAGAACACAGAGATCGAAGGAGAGGCCGAGCGCTCCGAGGCGGCTGACATTTTCGCGAAAGAGAGAGGATTGGGAGAGCTCGTCCGGTTGGGTGTGGAGCACGCGGCGGATGCCGGTCAGACGCGAATGGGCCATCGCCTCGAGATTCCGCTCGAAATCCGGCGACTCGGGCCGCGCCGCAGCCACGACGGCTTGGATCAGGCAACCAGGCTGCTCGGCGAGGGAGCAAAAATAGCGGGCCTCGTCAGCGGATTCCTCGCAATCGACCTCCATGAAAACTCCGGCCTGAATCCCCGTGTCGGCGGACGCTTTTTGATAGTCCGAGAGGTCGAAGCGACCGGTGAGCGCGGGAAAACCTTTCGTCCACTCGTAAGTGAAGCGATCCGGCTCGAGGAGGTGGATATGCGTGTCGATCATGAAGCGTGGTTGGACTTCAAGGTTTCAGCTCACATGAGGTTCCCGGCAGGCGTGGGGTTGTGTAGCGCGCGCCGACGATTTTCACAGGTTCGGTGAAGCGGTCCTGCAAATGCGGGATGTGCTCGAGGAAGATCGCTTCGTGGTCGAGGGCGATGTGATTGAACAACACGAGATGCTGGTGGATTTGCCCCATGTCTCCGACATGCGGGATGACGGGGACGCCGAATTTTTTTGCAAGGAGGCTGATGACCAAAAACTCACTCACGCCCGCGACACGGACGGCATCGACTTGGCAGATCGCCATGGCACCGGCCTGAAGGTAGTTTTTAAAGAGAATGCGATTCGGCACATGCTCCCCGGCGGCGACCTTCACGGGGGCGATGGCCTCGGCGATGGCGCGGTGGCCAAGCACATCATCGGGATGCGTGGGCTCCTCGAGCCAGAAAAGGTTCAAGTCGCGCGTGGCTTCCGAGAAGGTGATGGATTGAGCGATGGTCCATTGCTGGTTGGCATCGACCATCAGGCGCACGGAGTCGCCCGCAGCCTGCCGCACGAGACGAGCGCGGCGCACATCCCTGGCGATGTCGGGCGAGCCGACCTTGAGTTTCATAGCAGTGAAGCCCTCCGCAGCGGATTTGGCGACATTCGCAGCCACTTGCTCGTCGCTGTAGTTGAACCAACCGATCGAGGTGTCGTAACCGGGGTAGCCCGCATCCAAAATGCCCTCGCGATCCTTGCGGGTGGCTCGGGGCGATTCGATCAAAGCACGAGCCTCGTCGAGAGAGAGGGCGTCGGTGACATAGGAAAAATCGAGCGTGGCGAGGATTTCGTCAGCGGAGAGGTCCAGCAGAAGTTTCCAAAGTGGCACGCCGCGTTTGCGCGCCCAGAGGTCCCAGCAGGCGTTCGTCACCGAGGCGAGCGCGAGATGGACCAGTCCCTTGTGAGGGCCGAGCCAGCGGAATTGCTGCTCGTCCGAAAGCTTGCGCTGGAATTCACCGAAGCCAGCCATGACCTCCTCGATGTCGCGGCCGACAAGTTGCTTGGCGTAAAATTCCGCAGCACGGCACACAAGATCGTTTCCCTCGCCAAGAGTGAAGGCGAGGCCGGTACCGACGAGTCCCGAGTCGTCGTGGAGAATCGTGGCGGCGTAGGAGTAAACGGGATCGCGGTGGATGGCGTCGCTGCCATGGCCGGAGCCAATGGGGAAGCGCGCGTCGCGGGTGGTGATGTTTTTGATCATAGATTTTTAGCGGCGATAGCCGAGTTCTGCTCCCCCAGTGACATGCATGAGGTGGCCGGTGACGAAACGGGCTTTATCGGAAAGGAGATAGACAGAGGCCTCGGCGATGACATCGCCCTCGGGGCAAAATCCAAGAGGGTGGATGTCATCAAGGTAGCGGGAGATGCCGGCGGGGTCGGGCTGTTCGGAAGCCCACTGGCGCAGCATCGGAGTCCAGACCCCGGCGGGGCAAACGGCGTTCACCCGGATGCCGTGGGCGGCGTAGTCAAGGGCCATGGATTTCGTGAGGGCGTTCATCGCGCCTTTGGTGGCCGAGTAGCCAGCGTGGATCTCTTGGCCGATCTCTCCGACCAGGCTACTGGTGTTCAGGATGCAGCCGCGAGAGGCTTTGAGCGCCTCGAAGCCGTGCTTCGAGGTCCAGTAAACGCCCTTCACATTGATGGCAAAAAGGCGATCCCACTCGGCCTCGGTGGTTTCATGCAGAGTAGCGGAGGGCGAGGCGATCCCCGCGTTGTTGTGGATCGCGTCGAGACGGCCGAACTTGGCGAGAATTTCGTCGATCGTGGCGCGAACCTGCGCGCCATTGGAAACATCGCAAGCAAGGCCGATGTGGCTATCGCCGAGCGAGCGGGCGGCTTCTTGGGCCTCTTTCAAATCCGGACAACACAGGGCCACCCGCGCGCCCTCACGGGCATAGGCCTTGGCGCACTCAAGGCCAATTCCAGCCGAGCCCCCGGTGAGGAAGATGGTTTTGTCGTTGAGGAGTCCAGACATGGTTCAGGGATGACTTCGATGCGAAGACGGATTTTTAGGTAGGAGGAAAAATTTCACAGGAGCAGTTTTTGAAAGCGCTGGCACGGACATAAGAATCCCTCAAGATTTGGTGCAATTTATTAACACTCCGTGCTCTCTGTGTCCTCTGTGGTTAATTCATCTGAATGCGGGTTTAAAGCGATCAGTCGAGATGCATGACCTGCTCCATGCCCAGCCATTGGCTTCCCTTAGGGGTTCCAGGGAGACGAATCTGGCAGGCATCGGTGAGCGGCCACCATTTGTTTTTGGTCGTGGGATCGTTCGCGATGGACGCGAAATCCGCCTCGGGGTTTGTCCCAGTGTATTCAAAATGGCTGACGAGAAGTCGCTTCCCTGCGATCTCGGTGACATAGATGTTGAAGTTGCGAATATTTGCTTTTGCGATGGCGGCGCGGACCTCGGGCCAAACATTGGCATGGAGTTCACGGTATTCCTTCTCCTTCTCGGGGCGGAGTTCGATGATGGAGCCGTAGTATTTCACCTTCGCCTTGGCAGCGGCTTCGGGTGTCGGGTTGCTGATGCCGTGGATGGGGTCGACTTTTTTCATGGTTTGGCAGGCGCTGAGGGCAAGGCTGATTGCGATGAGGGGTAGTGTGGTTTTTTTCATATGGTGAAAGAGGTTAACGAAACACGAGATAAAGTCCGAACACGGAGAGGACGACGATCGAGGCGAGGACCTTGTAGTTGCCAAGGCCAGGCCATCCTGGGTGCTTGAGCGCATCGAGCGGCTTGGGCCAGAAAAGCTGCTGGGCATCCTCGCCCGCTTGCTTGGGGAAGATCACCATGAGAGCCAATTGCATGGCGACACACGCGACGAACATATAAAAAGCCATCATCATAAATGGAGTTTTAGCTACGAAGGAAGGCACCCAAGCGAAGGTGTCAGGTTGCCAGGTGTTCAGGGTTTTGAGGGTGAACAGGACAGCTCCAATCACCGATCCCAGCCACATCGTCCATTTCGCGCTGGCGGCCGAGGCGGCGGGCAGAAAGATACCGAGTACGAAAACACAGGTGATCGGTGGGGCCATGTGGGCGATGATGTCGTTCAGGCCATTGAAAATGCTCTCGTAGCGGTCCAGGAGCGGGACAAGGGCGATCCCGAGCCCAATCGAGCTGACTGTGGCAATGCGACCCACGACGACGAGTTTTTTGTCCGAGGTCTGCGGGCGGAAGCGTTTGACCACATCGTAGCTCACCATGGTGGCGATGGAATTCGAGGCACTGGAGAGGTTGCCCATGAGCGCAGCCATGAGCGCGGCGGCGATGATGCCCAGCACACCGACAGGAAGGAGTTTCCGGATCATCACGGCATAGACTTCCTTGGATTGCAGCACCGTGACCCCCTCCGGCTTGAGAATCGCACCCGAGGCGTCTTTTTGGACCGTCACTCCGGGCCCGAGCACGAGTTCGGCGTTGCCAGCGGGGAGTGCGAGTTTGGAGAGGTCGAGCGACTCATCGGTTTTCAGGGTGACTGGTGGAATCGAATCAACTTTAAGGTTGTCTCCGGTGATCGCCACCGTGCGGAGCGTGTCTCCATTGGCGTCGGTTACCAAGTGGGTGACCCGGGCCTGATAAACGCCATCAATGTGGCCCTGTTTGATGCTAGTGTAGAGCATGATGCCGGGAACGATGAAAATGAACACGGGCAGGATTTTCAAAAGCCCGCAAAAAATCGCCCCCACGCGGGCGTCGTTTTCGCTCTCCGCGCCCAGCACGCGCTGTACGATTGTTTGATCCGCGCACCAATACCAGATGCCAAGCACCGGGTAGCCGAGGAAAATTGCATACCAAGGCATTCCGCTGGCGTCGCCATGTGGGCGAAGCATGCTCATCATTTGCGAGTCCGTACATCCGGGAGCAAGACCTGCTGCAGGTTCCAGCGCGGCCACCATGCCGACCCACCCTCCGGTTTTCATCCAGGCGAACGCAGTCAAAATGAAAGCTCCCACGAGAAGAACGATGGTCTGGATGGTTTCCGTGATCGCCACGGCCGCAAGACCGCCCGTCACGGTGTAGATACCAGTAAGGAGGCACATCAGAAAAATACACTCCCATTTTCCAATGCCGAAAATGTCGTGAAGGATCAGCCAACCCGCCGCCAGCGGAAACGCGATGTGGAAAATAATCGCCGCCAAGATCGAAATGACCGCCAGCCAATCACGGCACTCGCGGCAATACCGGCGCTCCAGAAAATCCGGCAGCGTGGCGACTTTCGATTTCAGATAAAACGGGGCGAAGAAAAACCCGAGCAGGATGAGCGTGAAAGCAGCCATCCACTCGAAATTCCCATTCAGCAGACCCGAGTCGTATCCCGATTGCGCGAGGCTGATCAGATGGACGCAGGAAATGTTTGTCGCAAAGAGTGCGAGGCCGATCACCGGCCAACGGAGAGTGTGCGCGGCCATGAAATAATCGCCTGCAACCGACTCGCCGTGCTGCGCGCCCTGCCGCCGCGCATTCCAACCGGCCCAGCAGCCGAGGCCAACAACGGCAATGAGGTAGGTTGCGATAATAGTCCAGTCGATCGTTGTCATGGGAGGGTTTGTTTGGTTGGAAGACTGTTCGAGGTGATAATTGACTAACAATCCTATCGAAAAGGGCGACCCGCTTCTTGCGGTATCATTCAGTGAATGATATTGAACAAAATATGCCGCGTTCCTACGAAGCGATCTACAACAACTCTGGCTCGCGCCTTGCAGTAGATTCGTGCGCTCCTCAATTCGCAGCTATGCGCGATGGCAAAATCCGGCTTCACGCTCTTACAAAGGGCCATTATCCCGGCATCCAGCTTACCCCAAAACAACTGCAGGGGATTACCAGTATCGGATATTTCAGCGGCGTCGGGACGCAAGACTGGGGAATGGATCCCCACCGCAACGAAGGTCTGGAAATCACATTTCTCGAAACGGGATCGATGAATTTTTCCGTCGAGTCGAAGAATTATGAACTTCGCCCCGGGAATTTCACGACGACGCGCCCGTGGCAGCTGCACAAACTCGGCGCACCGAATATCGGGCCCGGAAAGCTTCACTGGCTCATCCTGGATGTCGGGGTGCGGCGGCCGAACCAAAAGTGGCGCTGGCCGCGCTGGCTA
>CAIWSO010000412.1 GCA_903915315.1 uncultured Spartobacteria bacterium
ACTTGGCAAAACACCGAAAATCCCACCACCGTTCTTGCAGGCATGCGTGTTGTTTTGGCGGGACTGCTGGCCTTGCCCGAGTCGTTGACGACGAGCGAGCAGCGCAAGCGCTGGACGCGCGTGCTTGGAGAGATACGAGAAGTTCCTATTGCCGAGGAGGCTGGCAAGAAATGGATCAAGCCGGCACATGTTTTTTCCGACAAAAAAAACGCGGAACATCCGGAATTGTATGCGGTCTTCCCATATCCGATCTATGGTGTTGGGAAGCCGGATTTGGAGATCGGCTTGGAAACTTTTGCGCGCCGGGCAAACAAGCGCACAGGAGGTTGGCAGCAGGATGCGATCCAAGCCGCCTTACTGGGACAAACCGCCGATGCCAAGTCATTTCTACTCCAAAACATCACCACGGAAAACCTCATGGGCGGGGACAACGAGAAAGCGAAACGCCCGGATAGCCGCTTCCCCGCGTTCTGGGGTCCGAACTTCGATTGGATTCCCGATCAGTGCAACGGTTCGGTGATCCTCACCACGCTCCAATACATGCTCATGCAAACAGACGGGAAGAAAATTATCCTTCTTCCCGCATGGCCGAAGGAGTGGAACGCCGACTTCAAACTTCACGCACCCTTCAACACCACGCTCGAAGGTCGGGTGGTCAACGGAGAAGTGATCGATCTGAAGGTCACTCCGGAATCCCGACAAAAAGATGTCATTATAATGAAATCTGCAGATCCTATTTCATTAAAGTAACTTGTGAGCGCGATATTTAAATTCATTTTAAAAGGGCTCTTGTGTCTCTTGGCATCGACCGAGGTGGGGCTTGGCACTCCGGCCAGCGTGGACGAGAGTGCTGATTCCGCAAAACGCGTCATTAGCTCGACTGAACCGGTGGTCATCGCGCCGAAACGGGCCGAGGGAAAAAGCTTTGTCGCCACCGGAGTCACATCGCCGGTGAAGCCCGAAAGTGGAAACACTGCAGTGACAGTGACTTTCCCTTTTGCAACATATACAATGGCCTTCAAGCTTCCCTCGTGGCCCCAGTATGTTTTACCTGATGGAAATGCCTTTGGCAATGCGTGGTCTGAAACAATCACTGGCGGTAGTAGCCATGCTGATGGATGGGACTATGAAATACTCTTTGATAAAAATTCCGTTATGTGGATCGAAAGCCAGAATAACGCCCGCATTGTGGTCCGCTGGCGTGGCCAACTGGTAAATCAATATGGGGAAACGGCTCATACTGATGTGAAACCAGAGGCACCTTATGGCGCGGGTGAGTGGGCTGATGAATGGTATTATATTTATCCCGATGGGGTAACACTGCGTCGAGTCCAGATCTATACAGGGTATGCAGCGACCTGCCAGCCCTCATTTTACCGGGGCGGCGTAGGCTATGAGACACAGGAAACGTTCATTGAAGGTAAAGCCGGTATTCAACCAATGGATATTATCGATAGCAATGCCCTCACTCTTGTGAAAATGACCGGAGAATCCAAGGACATCAACTTCTCGCCATATCCCGAATTGAGCAAGAATATGTATCCTGGAGCCAACATTCAAATTGTGAATCTGAAAAATGGTTATTACCCATTCACTATTGTTGCAGAAGGTGATACGGAGATAAGACCCTACGATGGCCCTGCTATCGATCGCGCGAACCTGAGTTCCACGACCGTTGTCACATGGCCTAGGCAGGCGCGATTTACAAATGGTTTTACGTCAGCGCTTAGCCATGTGATCAACTGGAAATGGCATGAGCGCACCAGTAATACCGTGACCACACTGTATCTGCTTGGCGTTACTGACGAGGCATCAAAGTCGAACAGGATAAACCAAGTGGTAACGCTGACCCGTGCCTGGCAATATTCTCCAACTCTCACCGTAACGGGCGATGATTATCAGTCTCTTGGATTTGATATGAAACAAAAGGCCTACATGCTCAGCAAGAAGTCTGGGGCTCGTGCGAATCTGAGTTTTTCCGTCGCTGCCAGCCCAGCCAATCCGCTCTTCAATCCTGCTTTTGTAGTCCAGGGTATAGACAAATCAGATGCTGCTCTATTGAGCGTAAGAGTTAATGGCGCACTGGTCCCTGATGCAAGGATAGGTTGCGAAGATTCCGGTCTGGTGGTCTGGGTGCCTTTAAAATCCGAGGAAGCAACCACCTTTGAATTCAGATTTGAAGGCAAAAAAACCAATCCATGAAAAAACAATCCATGAAAAACCAATCCATGAAAAACCAATCCATGATCAAAGGCATCACTATCTTTGGCATCATCCTCCTGGGAGCTGTCCAGGCAGCATTGGCCGTTCCAATCGTAAATGAGATCCCGGCGGCAGAGATCAAGCCGACCGCTTCCAGTATCTATGGTAGCGGCGCTCAGTTACTGATTGATGGATCCGGACTGAATGGCAACGTCCATGACGGCGACAAATTTGCTAAGACGATGTGGCATTCCACCGGCAAGCCCCTGCCCACCGCGCCGGCACCAGGCATCCCCGCCGCACCGGCGTGGGTCCGCTTCGACTTCGCTGCGCCCCAAGACATCAATCAAATTCTCATCTGGAACCATAACCAACAATCCCTCACCAATCGCGGATTCCGCAAAATCCACATCTATGGTAGCACAGACGGTATCGCATGGACGTCCCTTGCCGATTCCGATCTCACTCAGGGTGGTGACACCGCGCAGGCCGTGGCGCTCTCCGCAAAACAGCCGATCAAGACTGTCATCATCGCTGCTGAATCAAACTGGGGCGACGACTTCTACGGCCTCAGTGAGGTGAAATTCATCACTCATCGCGAAGTCGCTGCCGATGCTATTCCCGCCCCCTCATCGGTCATCATCTCTGATTTTCCGTTCGCCTGGGATGCTGAGAACAAAGCTCACCGCCAAGTGGAACTCTCTCTCGTCGGTGCGCCGCTCTACGAAGCCGCCGAAGTCATCGTTGCCTGCGGTGGCGAACGCACGACAACCCACTTGGAGCTCGACTCTCATGGCCGACGCAAGATGGTGCTTCCGCTGCCCGCGGGCAAGGCCGACACCCGCGCCGCCAATGCCAAGGTCACCGTCACCGTGACCACCCCGCGCTGGAGCAAGTCCGCAGAAGGCACCATCGAACCGGCAAAAACTTGGCCGAATCTTGAAGAAGTCGTGGTCATCATCAAAACCCATTACGACATTGGTTTTACCCGCCGCGCCGGGGAAGTTGTGAACTACTACCGCACAAGCATGATTGACAAGGCTATGCAGATCATGGAACAGGGCAAAGATCAGCCCGCCTCCCAGCAGTTCACGCTCACCAGCCCCGGTTGGGTCATGTCCAAGGTCCTTGACGACTGGCAGGGGCAGACCGCCGAACGCAAGTCCATGTTGGACTCCTATGTCAAGTCCGGCCGACTCCGTTTCCATGCACTGCCATTCTCGCTGGAATCCGACGCCTGCGAACCTGAGGAAATGGCTCGAGGTTTCGCCTTCACCTCCGACCTCTGCCGCCGCTATGGCCTACCGCTGCCGATCTCTGGAAAAATGACCGATGTCCCCAGCCACGGCAGCGCGCTCGCCACCGTTCTTGGCAATAGCGGCGTCAAGTTCATGCACATCGGTTGTAACTGGCCCTCCAGCTATGTCAGAACCCCCGGTCTCTTCTGGTGGGAAGGCCCCGACGGCTCCCGCGTGCTTACCTTCTACTCCAGCAACTACGGCACTGCCACTGGCTTCAATTACGTCTATGGCGGCACCGATCCCAATACGGGCCACAACTTCATCCCTCCGGATGACTGGAAATACAGGATCTGGCCTGCCATCATCGTTACTCTGGACAACACCGGTCCGCCACCCGCTGCGGAAGTCACCAAACTTTTGGAGGAAGCCCGCCGCCAGCTCCCCGGCATCAAAATCCGCTTCGGCACGATGGACGACTTTGCCAATGACATCCTCGCCACCAAGACCGAACTGCCGGTCGTGAAGGGGGAGATGCCGGACACCTGGATCCACGGCATCATGTGTGACCCCGGCGGCAGCAAGCTCTCCCGCACCATCCACCCCCTCCTCGCTTCTGCCGAAGCCCTGCACACGCAGCTCGGTCTCTGGGGTGTTGCCCAGCCCTCCATCGCCAAGGAGGTTGCCACCGCCTACGAAAAAATTCTCCTCTACGGCGAACACACTTGGGGCACCTATCACAGTATCGAACAATTCGGGGACAATTTCAAAAATGCCAATCGCGATCACGTCGCCACTCTCGAAGCCTCTTGGGAAGACAAGACCGACTACATCCGCGCTGCAGCCAAGATCACCCACACCCTTGCCGATGCCGACCTAAAAGCCCTCGCCGACAACGTCAATGCACCCGCCGGCAGCACTATCGTCTATAACTCGCTGCCTTGGCCGCGTTCCGGCAGGGTGGAATCCGGAAGCAAGACATTCTTCGTCAAGGATGTGCCGCCCTGCGGCTACAAGGTTGTTTCCGCACCCAGCTCCGCGCTCTCTGCTTCCAACTCCACACTCGAATCCCCATTCTTCAAAATCACCCTCGACCCTGCCAGCGGCGCTATCGCTTCTCTCGTGGACAAGCGTACCGGTCGCGAGTGGGTGGACGCCGCCGCTGAGCGCGGTCTCGCACAATATCTCAACGAACGATTCACCTACGAGCAGACGGCCAAGTATTGTCGCGACTACATGCAAGGCCGCTGGGGCAACAATCTCACGAGAGAACTGCATAAACCGGGCATGATCTCGGAGAAAAAGGTTCCCTACCGCGCCACCACCTCGGCCAACGGCACGGTGACAATATCCGGCGACACCGCCATGCTCGAATGTCCTGCTGACCCCGCCAATCACATGCCAGCCACGGCGTTGCGCATCACGTTACCGCAGGATCAGCCATTCATCGAACTCGAACTCACCATCAAGGATAAAGCCAAGGACAACTGGCCGGAAGCGGACTGGCTTTGCCTGCCGTTCAAGATCACCAATCCGCAGTTCCGCGTGTACCGCCAACTCGGCTCGATGAACCCCGTCACCGACATTCTCACCGGTGCCAACCGCGATATGTTCTCCGTTGGCCACGGCGTGACGATCACCGACGCCGATGGCTCCGGCATTGCGATCAGCCCCCTTGACCATCCGCTGGTCTCACTCGACCGCCCCGGCTGCTGGCAGTTCTCCAAGGATGCCGTGACTTTCACGCCCAAGAAGCCGATCGTTTACCTAAACCTCTACAACAACCAGTGGAACGTGAACTTCCGTTATTGGTATCCCGGCACTTGGAGCTCACGCGTCCGCCTCTGGACCTTCGACGCCAATACGCCAGCCGACGCCGTCATGGCCACGCCAGCGCTTGAAGCTCGCAACCCACTACTCGCAGTCTCCGCAACCGTGAAAGGCAAAACGCTCCCCGCCGAGCAAACCGGTATCAGCCTTTCTCGTAAAGGCACCATCGTCACTGCCTTCGGTCAGAACCCCGACAGTGCCGGCACGCTCCTGCGCGTCTGGGAACAGGCGGGCACTTCCGGTGAGCTCACCGTC
>CAIWSO010000413.1 GCA_903915315.1 uncultured Spartobacteria bacterium
ATTTCAAAGGGACAATGGTATTACAGATTCGATGCTGACGTGCGGGAGTGAGATTATGGCTTGCCGGGATGGGAGCTTGCGCTTTTTGGACCTCCTCGCCCGCACCGATCATGTAGCCCTCGAGGTCCTTTGAAACCGCTTGCGTGGCGGTGGCGCGCTGAGTCGGGGTGAGCGAATCGGAGTAGCCGCTGAGAACTCGGATAATGAATTGCGGGGCTTGGCGGCCGAAGGGGTTCTCCAAACTCACGCGCATGCCGGGGCCGACATATTGGCGGGGAAGCATGCCGCCAAATTCCTGCACGGTCGTCCAATCCGCATCCGCCTTGCCGCGAGTCATGATGGTGAAGGGCTGGAGCTCGAAGCCGCCATCGGCACGGCGGGCCTCATACACGATCTTGGCGCTCCGATGGGCCGACGGGTGGTTCATCGTGTTCGGCTGCTGGTCGAGGTAATAGGCGTCTTTGATTTTCTGACGCTGCTCGGGGGTGAGCTTGGGTGCCAACTCGCGCCAGACGGCGAACTGGTCGGCGATCAATTCCGCTAGGCCGTGTTGTTTGATGACACCCGGGACGATTCCGAACATGGGCTCGGGTTTTCCAACGCCAAATCCCCGGCTGTTCGCGGCTGCGCCCGGAGCCAGGGTGAAGTGGTTCTCGATCGGGCTTGTGGCGAGGCGGCCAGAGCGGTTGATCGCCAGAGCGGCACTGCCACCGCTGGGGCGCTCGATGTTGGGATACCTTTTGCCGTCGGGGCCGGGCTTCGAGACCATGCGATACACCAAATCCCACTGGGTCGGAGCGCCGCCCGAGGTGTTGCTCGTCATGGGGCGCTCCGTGTTTTGGTAAACAAGCATCGACCATTTGGGAAAGCCCCACGCCACATCGTTGTGGGACTCCGCGCCGTCGTATTCGTGGTGCTGGACACCGAGGCGGTTGAAAAATTCCGCGAAGTCCTTGGCGGTGATTTCGGCCAGATCGGTCATGCTGTCCGGGTAGAAGTTTTGATTGTAGGACTTCAGGAGCCCGGCGACTTCGGTGCCGACCTCGTGGCTGGCGGCATTGGCACCGCGCGCGCAATTCACCAGCTTCCAGACCGGTTTGTCGGTATCCTCGAATTGGCAGGTGAGGATTTCGTCACCGATCCGGACATCATTGAATCTGAACCAGCCGCCGTATTTTCCGGGCCCGGGAAATTTCACTCCAGGGTTGGGACGAAAAAGGATCGTCTTGTCGGTCGCGGAGATGGGAGCTTCCAACTTGCCCTTGCCCCAATTCGACAAGCGGCGATCGGTTTTTTTCCCTTTGCCCATGTATTTCGAGCCTTCAGGCCCGATGCCGTAGCAGAGCGTGTGGAGCATGGCATCCATGCCATTCGCGCGGAGCTTGTCGATAAAGGCCTTCAGATCCTCTTCGCCGCGCGGGAAGACCACTTTGTTGACGGATAACGAATCGCGGTCGTAGACCCAGTAAGCGCCCCGCCAGGTGTCTGTGTGGAGATAGAGGCGGTTGACCTTCAATTTTTTCGCGTAGTCGATCAAAACATCGAGGTCCTCGGGCTTCTCGGCGCTGATCGTGAGGCCGTGCGTGGTTTCAAATGTCTTCTCCCATTCCTCGACCCAAGCCTTCGCGCGCTCGTAGGTCCACTTGCCCTCGATTTTCGGGTGGGGGACTTTTTCCTCGGTCCAGATGCGGAGGATCGTTTCGTTGTGGTCATCTTCGTTCTCGGGGACATAAAACGCGAAGCCGCCGAGCGGGTCGCGGTCGCCGCGCTTCCACAGGAAAGGCCAAGACGCCGTGCCGATGCATCGAATGGCGTGCCACTTGCCGCTCGTGATGCACATGTAGTCAAAAGGAATAAGCTGGGGGTAGGCATTGAGGAAATTCAGCCGAAAATTCAAAACGGGCTCGGAGTCCTTGGGCACATTTTCGAGCTTCTCGAGACGGAAGGAAATGTGCCGCCGCCCGGCATTCACGGCGAGGGTCGCTCGGGTTTTGTTCTCGGCATTGAGTATGAGTTTGCCGTCCTGCGATTCGAGGGAGGTGAATGGGATGGTCTTTTCCTCAGCCCCCGCCCCGATCGTCATGTAAAACCCGGGCCCGGGGTCTTTGGGATTAAGCAGGTTCGAGCTGTTGCCACGCGTGAAGGTGAGCGGCTTTCCATCCGGCGCGAAGCTCAACGCGACATCCCCGCCCTTGATTGTCTGCCCGCCGAGGCCGCTCTTGCCGGTGTCCGTGGCGGTGACCTTTGGTGGTTCCGGTGGCTTGCAGGAAGCAAGGAGTAAAAGCCCGCTCGTGGCGAGTAGGAGGAGTGGGTATTTCATGATTAAAGTTGGGATTGGAATTGATAGTTGCCCGAGCCGACCGCATAGACGGCGGCGTTGTTTTCCATGCGGAGAAACTTCACGCCTTTGGCTTCGCTGGCGGGCTTGCCGGATTCGGTAACCCTGGCGGTGTCTTTGGCGGGAACGAAGACCGTCGCTGTGCTGTTAGGCGGGATCGTCACATCCATCGTGAGTTTTTCGCCCTCGCGTTTCCAGTTGCTCACGATCCGACCGTAAGGCGAGATGTGGTGCGACTTGACCCATGTCACATCGCCGGCGAGCGCGGGTTTGATGATGGTGTTTTTGAAGCCGGGCGCAGCGGGGTCCGTCTGGATGCCGGCGAGGCCTTGGTAGAACCAGTTGTCCGGCGAGGTGAAGCAAGAGTGGATGTTCGACCAGTAGCCGTTCCATTGTTCCCACAGCGTGGTGGCGCCTTGCTCGACCATGTATCCCCAGCCTGGATAGGCGGTCTGGTTGAACATCGTGAAGACAAGATCGTTTCGGCCGATGGCGCGGAGGTGCTCCATCATGAAATAGGTCCCGAGCATTCCGGTATCGAGGTGGCCCTTGTTCTTCTCCAGGATGTTTTTCTCGAGCTTTTGGATCAACGCGGAGCGCTCGGCTTCCGGCGTGACGCCGGCCAGAAGCGGCATCACATAGTAGGCCTGCTCGTCGATGCCGTAGTTCCCGGCCGCCTTGTCGAAAAACGCGGCATGCACCGCTGGCCGCGCCGTTGCAAGGAGAGCCTCGCAGCGCTTGGCCTCGTCTTTTTTGCCAAGGACGGACGCCATATTTTTGAGAATCTCCAATTGCTGGATGCGGTAGCAGTTGTTGAACAACTCGGCGGCGGGGCGGCCCGGCCAGTTTTGGGTATCCATGCCGCGCTCTGGCGGAACCCAATCGCCGATGAAATCCCATGTTCCCCCGTAGGCACGCAGAACGCCATCCTTCGAGCGGGACTCAAGATTGTCCACAAACCGCCGGATCGCGTCGTA
>CAIWSO010000414.1 GCA_903915315.1 uncultured Spartobacteria bacterium
CAATATTGAAGCTGCCTTCGCGGTCTTTCTCGGTTGCGGCAATGCCGATGCCGGTTCCGATCGCGGTGATGAGAGTTTGAACCTCGGTATTTTGAAGAACCTTATCGAGGCGGGCTTTTTCGACGTTGATGATTTTACCCTTGATCGGAAGAATCGCTTGGAATCGGCGATCGCGACCTTGCTTGGCCGAACCGCCGGCCGAGTCACCTTCGACCACGTAAAGTTCCGTGAGATCAGGATCGCGCTCCGAGCAGTCGGCGAGTTTTCCGGGCAGTCCGCCGCCGGTGAGAGCGCCCTTGCGGACGGTTTCACGCGCTTTGCGAGCCGCTTCGCGGGCCCGTGCGGCCATGAGGCACTTCTCGATGATGCGTTTGCCTACATTCGGATTTTGGTCGAAGTGCAGCATTAAACCCTCGTAGCTGATCGAGCCAACGATGCCGTCCACCTCGGGCGAGATGAGTTTCACTTTGGTCTGGGATTCGAAGCGGGGATCGGGGTGCTTCACGCTCACAACGGCGGCGAGGCCTTCAAGGACATCGTTGCCGGTGATCGGGACGTCTTTGTCCTTCAGCAGAGAATTGTTTTTCGCGTACTGGTTGATCGCGCGGGTGAGGGATCCGCGGAAGCCGCTGCTGTGCGTGCCGCCGTCCGGATTTGGAACGGCATTCGTGTAGCAAAGGAGCTGTTCGTTGTAGGTATCCGTATAGTTAAGGCCGATCTCCACGATCACCTTGTCCCTCGTGCCCTTGATCATGATCGGCTTGGGGTGCACAAGAGTTTTGTTTTCGACCAAGCGGCCAACAAATTCCTCCACGCCGAGAGGGTGAACGATCTGCATCGGCTTCGCTCCATCTTGGCGCTCATCAAGGAACGTGAACGAGAGCGGAGCATTGATGTAAGCCAGATCATTCAAGCGGGTGATGATGCGCTCGGCTTTGAACTCCGTTGTTTCTTGGAAAATCTCCGAATCTGGCAGAAAGGTGATGAGCGTGCCGGTCTGCTTCGCGGATTTGACTTCGGCGATCACGTGCAGCTTCTGCTTTGTTGTGCCGCGCTCGAAGGACATCGCATGGATCTTGCTGTCGCGTGTCACTTCGACTTTAAACCATTCGGAAACGGCGTTCACGCACTTCGCGCCCACGCCGTGGGTTCCGCCCGAGTATTCGTAGTTGCCCTGACCGTATTTTCCGCCGGAGTGCAAGCGGGTGAGGACGAGTTCCACGCCGGGGATGCCTTCTTCTTTGTTGATATCGACGGGAATGCCGCGTCCGTTGTCGCGAATGGAAATGGAACCATCTGCATGAATGGTCACATCGATATGAGTGCAATGGCCCGCCAGAAATTCATCGACCGAGTTATCAAGAACCTCGCTCACGCAATGGTGGAGAGCTCGCTCGTCGGTTCCGCCGATATACATACCGGGCTTTTTGCGCACGGCCTCGAGTCCCTTGAGGGAACTTAAATCATCGGCAGTGTAACCGCTCGCCTTGAAGTCCGGCGTGGGTTTAACGGCTTTTTTGGCTTCGTTGTTAGTGGCGTTTTTTTCGGGAATTTGTTCGTCAGGCATCTGATTCAGAATTTCGTCGCTGGGATCGGTGGACAATTCAGATTTCTATTTAAACGGGCACGCGGTCCCACGGCAATGTTTTTCCGCAATTTTCTGGCTTTTCCACAGGATGTTGGGATGTGATAAAAAGCCATCCACAAGATATTGGAAAAGCCGAAACTCAACTTCTTTCAACTCCTCCGCGAAGTCGTCTGGATTTTGCTCATTCTGGGCATCGGTCTAGCCGCATTCACTTGGAATCATGAAAGCGTCTTTTTTGGTGGGGAGGTTTATTTTACCGACGGAGATTGCTATGCGCGAATGACGCGGGTGCGGATGATTGAGGCTGAGGGACTGCACAGCATACGATCGCATGCCTTTGAAAATTTCCCTAAAGGCACGACGCCTCATACCACCATGCCGCTCGATGCCCTCATTGCGGGCTTTTCACAAATTCTGAGGCCCTTTTTCTCGAATCATTTGTCGATGGCAGGGGCGTGGATTTCGCCATTGATGGGCATTGTTTTGCTTGTCTTTCTCGCGGCTTGGTCCTTTCGGATGCGCTTGCCCTATCGCCGTGCGATGCTGCTTCTGGTCGCTGTCTCCCCGATCCTATCGCATGGTTTTCAGATCGGTCGCCCGGACCATCAATCGCTTCTTCTTTTATTGATTGCCGTAGCCGTCGCTGCTGAGGTGTCCATCGTTTTGCAGCGTGGGCGAGCCTGGGCATTTGTCTCTGCGAGTGCTTGGGCTCTTGCTCTGTGGGTCTCGCTCTTTGAACCATTAATACTCCTGGTCTTGGTGCTCGCGACTCGCGGCATCTTTCTTATTTTCATTCCGCGGCTGCGACCCGCACTTCGGCAAGCCATTGTGCCAGTCGCGCTTTTTTTCGCCCTGCTCGCCGCTGCCATTGTTATAGATGGTTGGCGTGCGGCGGCCTTTCATCCGTCCTTTGATCGGTGGGCACAAAATATCGGGGAACTTCGCTCGAC
>CAIWSO010000415.1 GCA_903915315.1 uncultured Spartobacteria bacterium
CCTCATGGCTGCACCACTCTCAATCAGAGAGATACTTCGTTAAAACTTTTTAACCTTTTTCGGGTTTGCCATTTATTTACCGCTTTTCCGGCGCTCTTAGTAGCTCAACGTTATCGCGGCGCGAGTTATTCTGCGATGCTCCGATGAGCTTTCGAGGGGCGAGTGAGCGGGGTTATGCGGTGGCATTTTGCAAGCGCGTACCAACGCCCCCCCCCACGCCGGAAGCGCATGAATACTGGCTTGCGAGCTAGAACGGGGGGAGGGCGCTCTGGACATCATTACCACAGGGAGCAATCATCGCCGCCGAAACCTCAGAGTGGGTGCGAAGCACAAAGCCCCATGCGGAGCGGCAGGACCGCGCAGGTCGATTCCGTTAATGGCGTGTAGTGGATAGCTTGGGTGACATCACTTCGTGGTAATGCTGCTATGCACTACTTGCCGTTATCGGAGAGCGGAACACCTGACAGGTTGCCAATGCAGGAAAGGACACCGAAAAGCGGATGGTGATCGTCAACAGGCTCAAAGTCATCGCGAAGCGGCCTACCGGAGCGTTACTGACGCTCGGCATAAGGCTTCGTGAGACTCGCGCTGAAGCAAGATTGTGATGCAGCGGAGTCGATCGCTAGCGATGCCATGCGGCTATGGGGGCGCGGTGTCGAACCTCGGCGACGACGAAGGAATTTTGACGAGGTCTGGAATTATTGGGTTGTAAAGGATACCGATCCCCTATGTTGCCTTCGACGAGAACCGCATCAAGATCACCGAAGAGAACAGCAACCGCATCGCCGCAGCGAATGCCTTTACAAGAAACTCCAACGAAGTTTCGACTGATACCAGCAACAGCATTGGGGTTGACTTGAACGATTCATTGGAATATCGAAAGGGAAATGGGAGTAACGCTATTACAGCCTCGCAAAAAATCGCCCGTCACATTGCAGCAAGCTCGCAAGCAATTCAGAACTCACAATCCGGCACATCCGAAATTGCTGGACAAATTTTGGCCATCGAAAGAGCAGATGGAATCCCGTGGCAGGATGTGGAAAGTCTGGGAAGACCAGATACAGAAGCATCCGAACATTTAATTTGGTTTTTCCCATCCGAGGGGAAGGTTTTTAAAGCTACTGCTTACGGCAGGTTTGGGCATTCAATATCACGCGGCTCAGGGAAAAGTTCCCCATTGGAATATTTGCGCCGGATCGCGGCAACCAACGAAGCGTTTAATGATACGGCCACGATTATTGGAAAATTCCGGCATCCAGACGGCGCACTTGGCTTAGTTCACGCTCAAGATTTTATTGTTAGAAAAAAAGGTTCTAAAAAAATCACTTTTTCGGAGATTGAGCTTTTCCTTTTGAAAAACGGTTTTCTCAAAGATGAGCGCCGTGAAGCAGTTTTTGTTAACAAAGACATTGGAATTGAAGTCGCCGATGCCCACCCAGGCAATTTCATTAAAGCCGAAAATAGCACATTGGTTCCAATCGATGTTCTCGCATTCAAATTTGATGAAACTAAAGGAGCAAACTACTCTATCGCCAGCCAGCCCAAGATCGAACGGGTGAGCGCGCCCTCGGCGGCATGAACAGAGGTCCAGACGAGCTGCTCAAGATCTACCAGCGGGCCAAGCAGAAATTCTCCAAGTTCATGGCTTGGAACTCCGACGAACTCACCGCGATGACCGACACCGGCTCCGCCTTGATTTTGCACACCTTCGCCACAGGGCCATTTGCCCAGCTAGCACGATGAATTTTGTAGCGGCTGTCTGGGACTGCCGGGAATGAGCTTTCATTTCGCTTTTCGGGGATCATAGACCGCCCCTACAAAACCAGAACGTGCGCCCTAAACCTCGCTGGGATTTTGGTTCAAGGGCTGCTGCTGACGAACATGAGCCAAGGACCAGATGGCCAGCAGGGTCGAAGCGAAGAGGAAGTCTGAGACAAGGGAATTGCGGAAAAAAAGCCACGATGGCGGGAAGCCGGGCAAACCGACCGTGAGAGACATCCACAAACCGTCGAGTCCGCGCGGATACGCGGGGATGGTGAGCCAGCAAACGGTATTGGTGATGAAGTAAAAAAGAATCCCTCCTGCAAAAAGGCCAGAGAATATGCCCGTGAGCGAGTGGATCGAACGCACTGCCATTCCTCGACCGATGGCAACAATGAGAGCGAAGGAAATCCATGCGGCCGCTTGACCGAATCCGAATGCGGGATAACCAAGAATCGCCGCCAGCAACAAGTCCGAGATGAAAAGAGCGCCCAGCGGCACCCCCCATGCCATCCACCCAGGGAGCAAAAACCCTCCACAGAATGCGACCGCCGCCAGTGGAGAAAAATTCGGCCAATCTGCCAAAACCGTGGCGTGCAAAACTCGAAAAGTAGCCAAAAGAACAACGCAAACGCAGGTCATCAGAATGGCCGTCTTGCTCGCTGAACTGGGAGCGTGAATGGACTTGAAATTCATATGACATAGCCATATCCCGCTGCGGGCGGACACTGCAAGCGGGGAAGTGGATTTCCGACGAAAAAAACCTGATTTTTTATGTGGCGAACGGAATGAGGTGTGCCATGTTGCTGCGCACAAAACACTCATTTATGATTTCACAATTTGCCGTTTATTTTCTCTTTGCCGCTTCGCTATTGGTCGGCTTGGTCGTCGTGGTGATCCTTTTGAATTTTTTTGGAACGTGGCTCCGTGCCAAACTCGCGGACGCTCCGGTCTCCTTTGCCAAGCTCATCGGCATGCGTCTGCGCCGAGTTCCGATCGGCCTGATTGTCGACAGCAGGGTGACGGCGGTGAAAGCTGGCATCGCCATTGATACAGATCCCCTTGAAGCTCATTTCCTCGCTGGCGGCAACGTGGCCCACGTTGTCCTCGCACTCATCGCCGCTGATAAAGCGGGCATTGCTCTGGACTACAACCGGGCTTGCGCGATCGACCTCGCCATCAAAGGAACCAGCAAAACCGTACTTGAGGCCGTCCGCACCAGCATCAACCCTAAAGTGATCGACTGCCCAAACCCATCTACCGGCAAGACCACCATCGACGCGGTCGCGCGCGACGGAATCGGGGTCAAGGTTCGCGCCCGCGTCACTGTCCGCTCAAACCTCAATCGCTTCGTCGGCGGCGCCACAGAAGATACGATCATCGCCCGTGTCGGCGAAGGTATCATCACCTCGATTGGCTCCGCTGTTTCGTATAAAGATGTCTTGGAAAACCCGGATCGTATTTCTCGTACTGTTCTGGACAAGGGACTCGATACCGGAACCGCCTTTGAGATCCTCTCCGTGGATATCGCCGATGTGGATATCGGGGATAATATCGGCGCCAAACTTCAAGCCGAGCAAGCCGAGGCGGATAAAGTCGTCGCGCAAGCCAAAGCCGAAATGCGCCGCGCTGCGGCTGTGGCCACCGAGCAGGAAATGAAAGCCCGCACACAAGAAATGCAGGCCAAGGTCGTCGAGGCGGAAGCCCAAGTCCCCCAAGCCATGGCCGAGGCTTTCCGCAGCGGCAACTTGGGAATCATGGATTACGTGAAAATGAAAAACCTCGAGTCCGACACGTCCATGCGGGCCTCCATTGCGAAATCCGAATCTGCCTCCTGATCCGTCATGGAACAACAAATCGTCCTGATTCTCATCATTGGCGCGATCAGCCTCGTCAACTGGCTCATCGACAAATCCGCCAAGCAGCGTGAAAAACGCCGAATTGAGAATTTGGAACGCGAGGGCCAGCCTTCACCACCGGCCCCCTACCCCGACCAACTTCCCCCGCAGACCAAGCGGACCGAGGATTCACTAAGGGAACTCATGGAGACTTTCGGATTCCCCACATCCGTGGAACCAGTTCCACCTCCGATCCAATCCAGCCCTCCCATAATTGAACCGCCCTTGCCGAGCATTCCCGCTCCCCGTCCACTGCCCGCCGCTCCTGTCGTGATGCCATTAAAAAGCATCGCCCCTCGGGTTTCCCAAGGAAGTTCCAATCGCTGGGCGTCCCTGCTTCAAGGTCGTGGCACGACCCGCCAAGCCATGATCCTAACCGAGATTCTGGGTCCACCGCGCGCCAAATCCCTTCATTGAGTCACGAACGGAACCCAGACTATGCTCAAAAATCTTTTCCTTTTACTTCTATCAACCCCACTCGCTTTGAACGCCAACGACACCAAACCCGTCCTCACCCCAGTCCAAGAGCATGTGACCATGCAATGCGGCACCGAACCGCCATTCCGAAATGAGTTTTGGAACAACCACCGTGAAGGCATCTATGTCTGCATCATTTCCGGGGAACCGCTATTTAGTTCAAAGGACAAGTTTGATTCTGGCACGGGTTGGCCGAGCTTTTTCAAACCGATCACACCCGCCAGTATCGAAGAAAAAAAAGACGCATCGCACGGCATGGAACGCGTCGAAGCGCGCTCCGTGAAAGGCAACTCCCACCTGGGCCACGTCTTTCCCGATGGCCCCGCCCCGACCGGACTCCGCTACTGCATCAACTCCGCGTCTCTTCGTTTCATTCCGCTCGAGAACCTCGAAAAGGAAGGCTACGGGAAATACAAATACCTCTTCACACCCGATCCCAAGCCCTGAACTTCGCCGTTGGGAGGGTGCGCTTTTGCCCTAAATTTGGGAACTGATCGAAAGAATACCCCGCGAACACCCGTGCGATAGCGCGCGGACTGAAGGGAAAAACAAGATCGGATCTGGTCGCCAGCGCCACCAGCAACCACGGAGGGTTTGCTTTCACTGTGAAAATTGGGATCGTCAAACTCAGGAATTGGCATTTTGTGCTTGCCCCAACTCGCACCAAATAAGATGCTGTGATTGTGTTTGAGTTGGCCCTACACAGGTGCCTCGAGACGACCTTGGTCATATTGCTCGGCAGGATGCAGGTGTAGAAAAATTTGCAGCACAAACACAAAAAGCAAGCAATCAAAGCCTCCTAAGCCTTTGATTGACAGAAACGCTCGGGTGGCG
>CAIWSO010000416.1 GCA_903915315.1 uncultured Spartobacteria bacterium
GATCCAGATGCTTGATTGCATTCACGAGGTGAATGATCCCCTTCTGTCGTGTGATGCGACCGAGGAAGAGGGCGTAGGGTTTTGCAGGGTCAATGCCGAAGCGATCGAGAACGCCATGCGACGCGACGGGTTGGTATTCCTCGGGGTCGATGCCGTTGTAGATGATGTGCATCTTGGCGGGATCGACATTAAAAAGTTCCGCCACATCTTGGCGGGTGCCTTCCGAAACGGCGACGACGGCGTCAGCCATTTCCAGTGCCGTTTTTTCCAGCCAGCAGGTAAAATCATATCCACCCCCAAGTTGCTCGCGCTTCCAAGGGCGGAGAGGCTCGAGCGAATGCACGGTGACGACAAGCGGAATGCCGTAGTTGAGCTTCGCGAGGATTCCGCCGAAATGGGAATACCACGTGTGGCAATGAACGACATCGGCGTCGATATTCGTGGTATTGAAATCTAAGCAACGTTGAAGCGCACCGAACACGGAGTTGAGTTTAGCTGGGTTCGTGTAGGCCTCAGTGGAAAGCCCGAACCCGCGCGCGGCGAGCTGGCCATCGGCATAGTTTTGATTGCCGAAGCACCGGACCTCGACCTCCATCAATCGCGCGAGTTCGCGGCTGAGGTATTCGACGTGCACTCCCGCACCACCATAGATGGTCGGAGGATATTCATTAGTGAGGAACAGCGCTTTCATAGATTTTTAAAATAGTCGGTTTGTATTGCGATGCGATTACATGAGTCGAACGGGAATCGAAAATTGAAGCTGCCCCGAACTAGCCTCCATCCAAGGCAACTCCACTGCGGTGAGCGAGGCCTTGGTGACCAAAACGCCGTATCCTTCGCTGGCTCCGATCAACTCGCTTATCACGGAACTGAAGTCCGGCTCGTGACCAACAACAAGGAGGGATTCGACGTTGCCTTGCGCGGAGAGTTCCTTCAGAAGCGTTTCGAGCCGCATGCCACAGGCGAGCCAGTCCTGCACGACAGGCTCGGCTCCCAGCGCCTTAGCGACGATCTCGGCAGTCTGCCGCGCACGATTCAGCGGGCTTGTCAGGATTTTGTCCGGGGCGAGTCCGTGAGCTTTGCAAAACCGCCCCACCTTGGCCGCTTGCTCCAACCCTTTCGGTGTGAGATTTCGCTCGAAGTCGGATGACGCCATACTCTCGGCATCCGCGTGTCTGAGAAAGTAAATGGTCATGAGTGGGGGGCGACGTCGCGGGTTGTTACATGCTCATGCCGCCATCCACAGCCAGAACTTGGCCAGTGATGTAGGCCGCTTCCTTGCTCGCCAGAAAAGCGACGGCCGAAGCGATGTCTTCTACGGCGCCGAACCGGGTGAGCGGAATTTGCGAAAGCGCCCCCTTGCGCACCTCATCATTCAACACGGAGGTCATATCCGTTTCGATGAATCCTGGCGCAACCACATTAACCGTGATCCCTCGGCTGGCGATCTCGCGGGCGATGCTCTTGCTCATTCCAATGAGCCCAGCCTTGCTGGCGGCGTAGTTGGCTTGGCCCGCGAGCCCCATGAGCCCGCTCACGGAGCTGATATTAATGATACGTCCAGAGCGTTGCTTGACCATCGCGCGGAGAATGGCGCGAGTGAAACTGAAGGCCCCTTTGAGATTCGTCTGGAGCACAACATCCCAATCCTCACTCGACATCCGCATCGCGAGCGTGTCGCGCGTGATGCCGGCATTGTTCACAAGGATATCGCAGCGGCCGAAATCCGCGAGAATCTGCTCGCCCACCTTCTGCACGGCATCGAAATCGGCTACGTCCACCGCATACGGCCGCGCAGAATCCGGCGCGATGGCGTTGATAGCTTCGGCCGTGCGGACGGAATTCGACTCCGTGCGGCTCACCACAGCGATCTTAGCTCCCTCACTCGCAAGATGCCTTGCAATGCCCTCGCCGATTCCCCGGCCCGCTCCCGTAACAACCGCCACCTGATTTTCAAATCGTTTTGTGCTCATGCTGGATTCAAACTGGACACCAGTGCGTGGCCCATGGAAATAAAAAAACTCCACTCGCAGTGACTTTTCATTGTTTTGCTGGCGACGCCATTTCGTTGCTGATGGAATCCTCAAAAATGACCTCTTCTAAAAAGTTCCTTTTCCTTTGCCTTGCCGTTATGGAGGGTATTGCCATGTCTTCAATGGCGAAATCCACCCCAGCTTCGCTGGTTGGTGTTCAGAGAATCGTTTTTCTTGGCGACAGCATCACCCAAGCCGGTGATTACGTGACCGACATAGAATGCTGGCTCCTCTCTCAAGGTCAGCAAATTGAAGTCATCGACGTCGGTCTCGCCAGCGAAACGGCTACGGATCTTTTGCCCGAAGAAAATGCCAGCCATCTGAAAAAATTTGGATTTCCACGTCCCAGTATTAGCGCCCGACTCGATCGCGCCCTTGCGGCCACGAAACCCGACCTAGTCGTAGCCTGCTACGGAATGAACGATGGCAGCGGCTTGCCAAACAATGAAGC
>CAIWSO010000417.1 GCA_903915315.1 uncultured Spartobacteria bacterium
AGCAACGAACCGGCGCGAAGATCTGCATGGCAGCACGCCGCCACGGACTGCTCACCCGACCGATCTTGGACACCCTAGTCTTCATGCCGCCGCTATGCACTACGACGGCTCAAATCGATGAGGGCCTTCAAGCTCTCCATACAGCAATCACAGAAACACTCGCGTGCTGAGTAGCCCAGAGTCGGATTTTAGACAGAATTACAGAATGGGAGAATTTTTCTCAGCAGTGATTGGCATCACATCAAACGGAACATAAATTTTGCACGATGCTCATACCAAAAGCAGCATGCTTTTGGCATTTTAGCAGAGGGGCACAGAGCGTCTCGCCCGTGTGTGTTGGCGAGCTCCTTGGTTCCGCTGGGCAGGGTGCGAGCAAGTAGACCAGTGTCCAGACGGCCGAGACGGCCATTCCCCCTTTCTTTTGCGCTGCAAAGTCTAATTTCAAAGAGACATTGGTATCAGAAGTGAATTATGAGCATCGCAGACCACACAAAACAGCGAGCGCATTATAAACACTTACTCCTCTGTGCTCTTTGATTCACTTCATTCACTCCTTCGTAGTTGCCTTTGGCAATCTATCTCCCATTGGTCGGTTGTGGTTAATTCTGTTAATTCTGTCAAAAAACGCCGATTTCGGTTTTAGGCGATCGCTTCAGTTCGAAAATCCGCTGCCAGCATGGTTTCCAATTCGCTCATGGCGACTTGAAGTTCTTGGCGCCATTTTTCGAACTCCGGTGAGGCATTCAGCGGAGGTGTAAAGATAGCCGCGTAGCGCCGTGCAAAAGCTTTATTCTCGCGGGTGTCACCAAGCTTGGCGAAGAGGTCGCGAACGCGATCCGTGAGGATTTTAGCCTCGGCGATCTTAGCAAAGGCGGCTTCCTCGGTGGATTCACCCGCATTCAGCGCCTGTAGTTGTCGGCAAACAAATGTCCGGCAACGTTGAGGACGCTTCTCGTAAATCGAGCAACAGGAATCCTTGTAGGCTGGACAAGGCTGAAGAAATTGCATTTCGCCATCCTTGCGCTTCAACTTCATACCAAGAGCGGTGAGGGAGCGAATGGAGTCCTCAGGCTGCAGGCGGGTACCATAAAAAAGAACCCCATTGCAACACATCCCACACGCCGCGCACAACTTCGCCGCGAGCGATTCCCCAACGGCACTCGCTTCCGCATTCAAATCCATTTTACCCATGGCGACGAACGATGGGGGGCAAGGCACGGAATGTCAAACGATCCGCCCCGTCGAAACAGGGATATTTTTTACTCGTCGCCGGCCGAGAGTGTACGACGAACGAGAAGATCGATCACATGGCGGTCATAGTCCCCCGCAATATTCTGCCCCGTGCTGGCGAAGAGGGGAACAAGACCATCATCGAGCACAAACTCCCAGAGCTTGCCGCAACGGGGCAACTCATCGACATGGGTGAAGACCACATGCGTCGCCCCCAGAGCCGTCGCGCGAGTGTAAGCCTCTTGGATGATTGCCCGTTCGTAAGCCGCATTCACGACCAAGACGCGGGATTCCACCCCCAACTCATCGAAGGTTTTTTGCAAATAACGGATATTTTTGACGTTCAGAATCATGCCCGGAACATCGAAATAGACATTGGTCTCCTCGGGCACCTTGCGAAGCTCGGAGGGCTCGCGCAGGAGTGCGACACCAAGAGCCTCGCAGAACATAGACAATCCCTCTGCGGAGTTCGGCTCATCGGCTTCGAGCTTCATCACACAAGCACTGCGTCCGCGAAGAAAGACATCCGAGGCGATCTGCTTGCAGAGGGCCGTGGTGACACCCGCTCCGGGAGATCCAATAAAGGCAACCCGACTCGAGAGGGCCAAACTGCGGCTTGGCGCCCTGTCACGCATGAGCATCGCAAACTGGGATATCGCCGTCTGGAGTGGCTGATCCTTGAGTTTACGAGATTCCGGATGCTCCTCAAACTGGGCAAGAAATTCCGTGGGTATGCCCGCCTTGGAGAGCAGCGTCCAAAGGCGTCCTGTCGGCAGATTATTGAACATCGCCCGAACGAGCGACTCGGGCACCATGTCGCTTTCCTCACGCGGCCCCTCAGCCGTGGCAGCCCTTGTCTTGCGAACACGTGGGGCTCGGCGGCGCTGAGGACTATCCACAGTGGGCTCATCATCCGCTTCGGGATACGATGTGGCTTCTGCGGGGAGTGAAGCAGGTGCTGGCTCTGGAATCGGAATTTGAGCAATGATCTCGAGCTTCGGCGAACTCAGAAACTTGGCCAACCCCTCCCCTTCGACTTGGCGCACAGAAATGACCTGCGCCATTTCACCGAGCTTCTCGCGAATGATCGATGCCGCCTCCTCCGCCGACTTGACGATAAACTTGTATTTCTGGCCTGGAGTGATGGAGACGTTTTTTTGAGCCATGGGTCAGCGTATTAGACCAGAAAAAAGATTTTTAGACAGAATTTACAGAATTTTAAAAATGATCCCAAACATTTCAAGATAAGTCGATCTGGGCTTACAGGCTCTGCAAAAAACGAAGACATTTTTACAGCCTAACAAATGACACCACTTACTGGTTTCCCAATTATTTTGTTAATTCTGTAATTCTGTCGAACAGATTACCAAACCACCCAGGAGCCTTCAGCCTGCGTTGCTGCTGGTGTAGTGGCCCGGTGAGTTTTGTAGGTTTTGATGAGTTTCGCTGGGGTTGGCAAGGCTGGCTCAACCTTGGCCACGGTGCGAACAGAGTTTTTCAAAAGGAGCTGCTCGCTCTCGCGGCTGAGAAGAAGGAGTTTGAGGATCTTGGCCAAAACGCGCTTACGGATTTCGCAAGAAGCCGCGTGCTCGGCACTTTTTACCGGCCCAGCCACACGCAATCCCTGAAGCGCCTCGTGAAGCTTCGCAACAATCTGCTTTTTGCGATCAATGTGGGCATTTTCTTCCGAAGAACTGGATCGAAGACTCGCATTTTCCTCATGCATGAAAAAATCAAGCTCATCACAGAGGGAATTATAGCGCTCAAGAGCAGAAAGGGTATTCATCTGGATA